>NZ_LHVN01000008.1:0-131183 GCF_001269815.1 Pseudomonas sp. P1.31
CTGCGATCTTTTGATCTTGATTTTTAGAAGATCAAAATCAAAAGATCGCAGCGTGCCGCAGCTCCTACAGGGGTTTTGATTGCCGGGGGATCAGCGCAGGGTTTTCAGGATTGCTTGTAGTTGGGTCTGGCCTGCCGCGCTCAATGCAAATACCGGCAGGCGTGGATCACCCACCTCCAGCCCGGTTTGGCGTAACCCGGCCTTGATCGTCGCCGGCAAGCCGCCCTTCAGAATGAAGTCCAGCAGCGGCAACTGGCGATAAAACAGATCCCGCGCGCGATCCAGATCGCCCGCCATCGCTGCTTCATACAGATCCAGATTCAACTGCGGAATCAGATTCGGCGCTGCCGTGCACCAGCCCTTCGCCCCGGCCGCGAATGCTTCCAGTGCCAGCGGATTGCAGCCGTTGTAGAACGGCACCTGGCCTTCGCCGAGCAATTGCAGCTTGTGCATGCGCTGAATGTCGCCGGTGCTCTCCTTGACCATGGTCACGTTTTCCACGGCATTGACGATGCGCAGAATCAGCTCGACCGACATGTCGGTGCCGCTGGTGGCCGGGTTGTTGTAGAGCATGATCGGCACGCCGATGCTCTCGCCGATCGCGCGGTAGTGGGAGAGGATTTCCGCTTCGGTGAGTTTCCAGTACGAGGCCGGCAGCACCATCACCACGTCGGCGCCATGAGCTTCGGCGAAGCGTGCGCGGCGCACGGCTTTGGCGGTGGTCAGGTCGGACACGCTGACGATGGTCGGCACACGTTTGGCCACGTGCTTGATACTGAATTCAGCAACTTGATCCCACTCCGAATCGCTCAGGTACGCGCCTTCGCCGGTGCTGCCCAATGGTGCGATGGCGTGGACGCCGCTGGCGATCAGGCGGTCGATCGATTGGCCGAGTGCTGGCAGATCGAGCCCTTCGCCATTGGCGCTGAACGGGGTGATGGTGTAGCCGATGATGCCGTGAATGTTGGACATGGGAGCGTCTCCGTAATGAGGTTTCAGTTCAGGCAATCGGCGTGTTGGCGCAGGTTCTGCCGAGCGTAATAGTTGAAGGCGGCGGCGTGGCGTTTCGGCTTGGCGATCCAGTCATGGGCTTCGCGGCCCAGCGCGGGGATGATCGGTTTGATCGTGCCTGCCGCCATCGCCAGCAACTGCAACCTCGCCGCACGTTCGATCAATTGGGCGATGACACACGCCTCTTCAATCGTCGTGCCGGTCGACAGCTGACCGTGGTGCGAAAGCAAAATCGCGCGTTTGTCGCCCAGCGCACCGGCGATCAACTCGCCTTCTTCATTGCCCACCGGCACGCCCGGCCAGCCTTCGAGAAACGCACAGTCGTCGTACAGCGGGCACAGATCCATGTGCGAAATCTGCAGCGGCACTTCCAGCATCGACAGCGCGGCAACGTGCGTCGGATGCGTGTGGATGATGCAGTTCACGTCCGGGCGAGCGCGGTACACCCAGCTGTGAAAACGGTTGGCCGGGTTGGCCATGCCGTGACCTTCGAGAACCTCCAGATCCTCGTTGACCAGCAGCAGGTTGCTCGCGGTGATTTCGTCGAAACCCAGGCCCAATTGCTGAGTGTAATAGGTGCCGGGCTGCGGGCCACGGGCAGTGATTTGTCCGGCCAGGCCGGAGTCGTGACCGTTTTCGAAAAGAATCCGGCAAGTCAAAGCCAGCTTTTGCCGGTCTGTCCACGTATTATCCGCAAGGCTTTTTTGCATCTGGGTCAGCGCTTGTTTGACCAGTTGGTCTTTGGGTAGTGCTAATGTCTTGGCCATGTCTGTGTCCTTTGGGTGATTGCAAATGACACGAAAGAGGCTATATGACACAAAGTGTCATTGGCAAGCACAAATTGTCGCTTCCTTGATGGAATAACCGCTGCGCATGTCTATCCGTTTGAAATTATTGAGAAAAAAACTTGGCGTAACCCTTGAGGCACTGGCCGAAAAATCCGGCATGACCAAGAGTTATCTGTCGAAAGTCGAGCGCGGGCTGAACACCCCGTCGATTGCCGCCGCGTTGAAACTGGCGAAAGCGCTGAACGTGAAGGTCGAGGAATTGTTCTCGGAAGACAACGTCAGCCTCGACAGCTACAGCCTGGTGCGCAGCCACGAGCGGCAGTCACTGGCGGCGAATGATCAGAGCCCGGGGTATGCGGTGCTGGCGCATCAGGTCAGCGAGCGCAATTTGCTGCCGTTCATCATCTATCCGCCGAGCGAATTCAGCGACAAGACCTTCAAGGAGCATCTGGGCGAGGAGTTTTTGTTCGTTCACGAAGGGCAAGTTGAAGTGGATTTCATGAACGAGAAAGTGCTGCTGCAACGCGGCGATGCGCTGCACTTCAATGCACAGAAACCGCACCGAATCCGATCGGTGGGGGAGTTGCAGGCGCAGTTGCTGGTGGTGGTGCACAGCGCTGAGGATTGATAAAAGCTTCGCGAGCAAGCTTTGCTCCTACAGAAGGAATGCGATCCCTGTAGGAGCAGAGCTTGCTCGCGAAGGCGTCGGTGCGGCTTACATCAAACCTCGACCGGCACCGACAATTTCGGACTGCCCAGCGCATGCGTCTTCGCATCAAAAAACCGCAACTCAACCCCCGTCCCCTCAAACACCTGCGCGTAGTGCCGCTTCTGATGCTGCACAAACGCCGCACTGCGCGGATAAATCGAGATGGCCACAGTCTTCGGTTTCGCCAAGCGTAGCGCCCGCACAATGTGCGCATCCTGCTCGGCCAACGCGTGGCCAAAGATGCACAAACTGTCGCCATGCCCGAGCAATTGCTCATAACAGAACGACAGATAATCCGAACTGCGAATGGTCTTGAGCTTGTCCGCACTCGGCCCTTCGGTGAGGAACAGCGGCACGTCATCCAGCGTCTTGATCGTATTGTTGATCGCGAAGCTGCCGAGCAGCGTGCCTTCGGTTGAGGTCAGTTTGCGCGCGGTGCCGTCCTGATTGCGCACCAGGTGCAGACCGCCGTGCAGGTACAGCAGACGCGGTTTGTCAGTGGCGCTTTCGGCCAGATCGAAACTCGCGTTGGCGCCGTTGAACAGGTCGTCGATGGCATCGCTTTGGTGTTGCAGCGCCCAGTAGTTGAGCAAGTCGTAATTGGTGGTGAACACTGTGCGATAGCGCGCCAGTTCTTCATTCAGCGTCGCCAGCGTCGAGGCTTTCACCAGGCGCCACGGAATGTGCACGGCGTGCACCGTGTTGATCAGCGCTTCTTTGATGGCGTAGTAGCGATTGCGCGGGGCGGCGGAGCTGACGGCCAGCGCCTTGTTGACCCGGCTGGTGGTTTTCAGCGCGCCGAGCACCTGCTCGAAACTGCGCGTCTGCATGGCGTCGAACACCGCCAGTTCCGACGCACTCAGCGGTTTCTCTTCGACGGTGCGGGCGTTTTCGAACAGCGAGTCGTAGCCGAAATCGTCCCACACCGCGCGGCTGGCGCCATTGCCCACCAGCAGGCCGTTGAACTCGGTCGCGGCGCGCAGGGTGTTCCAGTCTTCAAGGCTGGCGTCGACATCCAGAAAATCGGTCATTGCGTAGGCGGTCTCAAAACATAGGGGCTGATGGGCGGCGACTTTATCACGAGCGGGCATTGAGCCAGATCAACATCGGCGCTGACCGATCGGTCGATGCTGTGCTTATCCGCTGAATCGCAGCAGTCGATTCGGCCCCTGTCAGGAGACGCGCGCATGACCAGCACCTTTTTCATTCCGGCGGTAAACATCATGGGCAACGGCTGCCTCGACGAAGCCATGGTCGCGATCCGCAACTACGGTTTTCGCAAAGCGCTGATCGTCACCGACACGGGGCTGGCCAAGGCCGGCGTGGCGACGATGGTCGCCGAGAAGCTGGCGATGCAGGACATCGATTCGGTGATTTTCGACGGCGCCAAACCGAACCCGAGCATCGCCAACGTCGAGTCCGGGCTAGGTTTGCTCAAGGAAACCCGCTGCGATTTCGTCGTGTCGCTGGGCGGCGGTTCGCCCCACGACTGCGCCAAGGGCATTGCCCTGTGTGCGACCAACGGCGGGGAAATCGGTGATTACGAAGGTGTTGATCAATCGAGCAAGCCACAACTGCCGCTGATCGCGATCAACACCACCGCCGGCACTGCCAGCGAGATGACCCGTTTCTGCATCATTACCGACGAATCGCGTCACGTGAAAATGGCCATCGTCGACCGCAACGTCACGCCGCTGCTATCGGTCAACGACCCGGAACTGATGGTCGCCATGCCCAAAGGCCTGACCGCCGCGACTGGTATGGACGCATTGACCCACGCCATCGAGGCTTACGTCTCGACCGCCGCCAATCCGATCACCGACGCCTGCGCGTTGAAAGCAATCACCCTGATCAGCAACAACCTGCGCCTGGCCGTGCGCGACGGCACAGATCTCGCCGCGCGGGAGAACATGGCCTACGCGCAGTTCCTCGCCGGCATGGCTTTCAACAACGCCTCGCTCGGTTTTGTGCATGCGATGGCGCACCAGTTGGGCGGTTTCTACGACTTGCCCCACGGCGTGTGCAACGCCGTGTTGCTGCCGCATGTGCAGACCTTCAACGCGCTGGTCTGCGCCGATCGCCTGACCGATGTCGCCCACGCCATGGGTGCCGACATTCGTGGTTTCAGCGCCGAGGAGGGCGCGCAAGCGGCGATCACCGCGATCCGCACCTTGGCCAAAGACGTCGACATCCCGAGCGGTCTGCGCGAACTCGGCGCCAAACTCAGCGACATCCCGATCCTCGCCACCAATGCACTGAAAGACGCCTGCGGCATTACCAATCCGCGCGCGGCGGATCAACGGCAAATCGAGGAAATCTTCCGCAACGCCTTCTAACGCTTGCCATCCCCCGGCGCGAACTTCACGCAGAGCATCGCGCCGACGGCCAGCAACGTGCACAGCAACGATAACGGCCAAGCCTGTGGACTGGCGATCAGACTGGCCATCGCGCCGATGATCGCCGCCATCAATTGATGGATAAAACCGCTCAGTGCCATCGCATAAGCACCGGCAATCGGCGCGCCATCGTTGGCGCGTGACAGGCTGATCGGGTAGTTCAACGACTGCCCGAACACCGCCACGCAATACGGCAGCCAAAACAGTAGCGCGATGGAACTGGCCGCCAGACTGCCCAGCAACATCACGCCGCTACCGGCCAGCACCAGACCGACGCCAACGGTCATCAACCACGCCTGACCGGTGCGCAACACGAAGTGATTGACCGCCAGCGCACCCAGAAAATACGCCGCGCTGATTGGCCAGCCGAGCAAACCGTAATCCACCGTCGACCAGGCGAACGGCCCCTGCAAAACCAGCGGCGCTGCGGTGTTGAAGGCGATGATCACGCCGTAGCCCAAACCACCGGCCAGCGCCGGCAAAAGAAATGCCCGATGCAGCAGAATCTGCCGATAAGCCGACCACGATGAGGCGCTGATCGGTTCGTCAGCGACGGCAGGGAAAGCCACCCGCGAAACGATCAGCGCCATCACCAGGCAGACCACGCCGAGCAGGTAGAAAATCGCCTGCCAGCCCAGCGTCACCTCGATGATCGAGCCCAAGTATTGGCCGATGCCCAGCGCCACTACGAACGAGATCGAAATCCACGACAACGCCTTGGCCAGCAGATCGCCGCGAAAGCTGTCGCGGATCAGCACCCGCGCCATCACCGAAATACCGCTTGCACCGATGCCTTGCAGCAGTCGCAGCAGCAAAAACCACTCAAGCGTCGAACCCAGCGGCAAGGCCAGATTGGCCAGGCCGTAAATCGCCAGCGCCGCCAGCAACACCGGTTTGCGGCCGATGCGCTGGGCCAGACTGCCCCAGAACAACATCGGCAGCGCCATGCCGATCAGGTACAGCGACAAGCCCCACGACACCTGCGCAGGATCCGCCGCCAGATAGCGGGCGATTTCCGGCAGCGCCGGCAAATAAATACTCATGCCCAACTGGGCGAGAAAAACCGTGCTACAGGTGATCAGGAGAGTGACGCTGGCGTTCATGATTCGTCCCTGTTTTCAGTCGTCGAGATCACAACGGTGGGTGCGCAACAGCTCGGTGATCAGTTCGCAGAAGCGCCGAATAAGCGCTGGCGGCATGTCGGCGCGCAGCGTAATGCGGATGGCTGCCTTGCCTTGTGCAACCACCGGAAAAAACACCGCACTGGTGAAAAATCCCTGTTCGGCCAATTCGCTGGCCACTTGATTGGCCACCGCCGCCTGCCCGCATTTGATCAAGCGGATGGCCATGTTGCTGTGGCATTGATCGGTGCTGATCAGGCTGTCGAAGAGGCGGATATTAGCCTGAAGGTTGCTTTGCAGCGCGGCGAATTCGGCGCTGCGGTGCAGGCGGATCGACGCTCTGCCGGCACCGATCGCCGCGCAGTTGAGACTCTGCGACCAGTTGCTCGGCCCGCCGTAACGCTGGATCAGGGTTTTCTGTCGCTGATTGCCCAACATCACCAAGCCGCCGCTGGCGCCGAACGACTTGGCCAGCGACGCGACGATCAGGCAATCCTCTTCCAGCGCCGCCACCCGTGGCCGCACAAGGCCCGCGCCGTGCTGGCCGACCGCCGACAAGGCGTGGGAATCATCCATATACAGAAACAGCCCGTAGCGATCCTTCAGATACAACAGACCTTCCATGTTGGCGACGCCGCCCATGCTGTACGCGCCGTCGGCGACATACGCCACGCGGCCATGTTGCTGGCAGGCGCGTTCGAGAAAATCCATGTCGTTGTGCGGCGCGGTGACCACGCGGGTTTCATCGGCGCACGCAGCTTTCAAATGATTCATCGAGTAGTGCGCGTGGCGGTCGAAGACCATCACCGGCGGCTGACCTTCGGTGAAGATGCCGCTGGCCAGCAACGGCAGGATCCCCGCACTGGCGGCGCTGCAAGACAAAGTGCTCAGACAGACCGTATCAAAGAGTTGCGACAACTCGTTTTCGTACTGCTCGAGAATCGCCAATTTGCAGCGGTTCTTCGAATTTGCGACGCGCAAACTACCGGTTTCACGGAGGGCAGCGATGGCGCCTTCGAGCAGGGCCGGGTGATGATCGAGCCCCAGATAAGAGGTCGTGCAGAAGTGATGGAATTCACGCCCGTACTGATCGAGCAGGTGGTTGGGGCTTTTTACTTCGACATTGAGACCGGCGACTTTGCCCTGTTCGGCGATGTCCCAATCGTAGTCGGCGAGGGCGATGATCTTGCGGAAATTGGAATACAGATTCGGGGTGTGCAACGGAAGATTCACAGGCGACATTCCTTGAGCGTAGCGATCCATGGGGTGTTGCAATTTGTGTGTGTTGCCAGACTTTACAGAGCGAAAAGTCGGACAAAAATAGGCCGATTCCGCGAATCCTGAGAGGCGATAGAGTTTTGTTTGTAGGGCGAAGCCACGAACGTCGGCGGATTAATCACATGTCTGACTTCAACGAAAACCGGGCTATCCTGCCGACTCGAATGTCCCCGCCAGCGAGACTTCCATGCTGCAAAAAAGCCTGATTCGCCGCCTCGACCTGATCACCCTGCAACTGTTTGTCGCCGTGCATGAAGAGGGCACGCTGACCCGCGCCGCCGCGCGCGAAGCCATCGCGGTGTCGGCGGCGAGCAAGCGCTTGATGGAGCTGGAAGAGGCGCTGGGCATCAGCCTGTTCGTGCGCCAGGCCAAGGGCATGACGCTGACGCCGGCGGGGGAAACGCTGCTGCACCATGCGCGGCAGATGTTGTTTAACGTCGAGAAGATGGGCCTGGAACTGGGCGAGCACAGCCACGGTGTGCGCGGCTATGTGCGCATGCTGGCGAACCTCTCGGCGATCATCCAGTTTCTGCCGGAAGACTTGCGCGACTTTTCCGCGCGACATGCGCAGGTCAAGACTGACCTTGAAGAACGGCCCAGTGCCGGGGTGATTCAGGGTGTGCTCGATGGCGTCGCGGATCTCGGTATTTGTTCCAACGACAGCGACATCAAGGGCCTGCACAGCGTGCTGTACCGCGAGGACAAACTGGTGGTGGTGATGTTGCCGGAGCATCCGTTGGCCGCGCGTGAATCGGTGGCGTTTGCCGAAACGCTGGACAGTGATTACGTCGGTTTGCACGCGGCCAGTTCGATCAACATGCGCACCCACGCGGCGGCGCGGCAGGCGGGCAAGGTGCTGCGCATTCGCATTCATGTGCCGGGGTTTGATGCGGTGTGCCGGATGGTGCAGGCCAACATGGGCATCGGGATTTTGCCGCAGCGGGCGTATGAGTTGTTCGGCCAGGCGCTGGGGCTGCACGCGGTGCCGTTGACCGATGACTGGTCGGATCGCGCGTTGATTGTGGTGGTGCGCGATGAGGCGGGGTTGTCGCCGGTGAGCCGGTTGTTGTTTGAGCATTTGCGTGGCTGACATACCTATCATTTGTGTCGCAGATACCCCCTGTAGGAGCTGCCGAAGGCTGCGATCTTTTGATCTGTTGTTTTAAGAGCAAGATCAAAAGATCGCAGCCTTCGGCAGCTCCTACAGGGGCGGTGCGTTCGCATTTCGCGAACGCCCTTTGCCGAACGAAGGTTGGATTCTTCCACCATCGCACCTCTAGTCTTGCCGGCATATTCCAAGAACAAGAGGTACCCCGCGATGACTGCCCCCCTGAGTGCGATCAAAGTGATCGAAATCGGCACCCTGATCGCCGCGCCGTTTGCCGCGCGCATGCTTGCCGAGTTCGGCGCCGAGGTGATCAAGATCGAAGCCATGGGTCAGGGCGACCCGCTGCGCAAATGGCGCAAGCTGCACGAAGGCACGTCGCTGTGGTGGTACCTGCAATCGCGCAACAAGCAGTCGCTGGCGCTCAATCTGAAATCCCCGGAAGGCATCGAACTGGTCAAACAACTGGCGACCGACGCCGACGTGATCATCGAAAACCTGCGCCCCGGCGCGCTGGAAAAACTCGGCCTCGGCTGGGACGTACTCCACGCGCTCAATCCCAACCTCACGCTCGTGCGCATTTCCGGTTACGGCCAGACCGGCCCCTACCGCGATCGCCCCGGTTTCGGTGCGATCGGCGAGGCGATGGGCGGCATCCGCTACACCACCGGCACCCCCGGTTCGCCGCCGGCGCGAGTGGGCGTCAGCCTCGGCGATTCGCTGGCCTCCTTGCACGCAGTAATCGGCGCGTTGATGTCGCTGCTGCGGGTCAAAACCGGGCAGGGCGGTGGGCAGATCGTCGATGTGTCGCTGGCCGAAAGTGTGTTCAACGTCATGGAAAGTCTGGTGCCGGAATACGACATGCTCGGCCACGTTCGCGAACGCAGCGGCGGCGCGTTGCCGGGCATCGCACCGTCCAACACGTACCTTACGGCTGACGGCGCTTACGTGGTAATCGCCGGCAACAGCGATCCGATCTACAAGCGGTTGATGCAAACGATCGGTCGCGATGATCTGGCTGACGCCGAAGAATTCGCCCACAACGACGGCCGTGCGGCCAAGAGTGGCATGCTCGACGCCGCGATCACTCACTGGACGAGCAGCCTGCCGATCAACGACGTGCTCGCCGCCCTCGAAGCTGCCGAAGTCCCGGCCGGGCGCATCTATTCGGTGGCCGACATCGTCGCCGATCCGCACTATCAGGCGCGCGGCATGCTGCTCGACGCCGAACTGCCCGGCGGCGCAACCGTGAAGATGCCCGGCATCGTGCCGAAACTCTCGGAAACCCCCGGTGGCGTGAACTGGTCGGGGCCGACACTCGGCCAGCACACCGACGGTATTCTCGCCGGTCTCGGCCTGACTGAACTCGACATCGAACGCCTGAAAAGCCAGGGAGTAGTGCAATGATTTCCGACTATTCGCAAACCTTGATCGTCCAGGAAGTCTCGCCTCGCGATGGCTTGCAGATCGAGCCGACGTGGGTGGAAACCGTCGACAAAATCGCCCTCATCGATCAACTGTCGCTGGCGGGTTTCAGCCGCATCGAAGCCGGTTCGTTTGTGTCGCCGAAAGCCATTCCGGCGCTGCGTGATGGCGAGCAGGTGTTCCAAGGCATTCAGCGTCAACCGCAGGTGATTTACGTCGCGCTGATCCCCAATCTCAAAGGCGCGCAGCGCGCACTGGAGGCCGGTGCCGATGAGCTGAATCTGGTGATGTCCGCCAGCCAGAGCCACAACCTCGCCAACATGCGCATGCGTTGCGAGGATTCGCTGGCGGCGTTTGCCGACATTGTTGCTTTTGCCGATGGCTCGGGCGTGCGGCTCAACGGCAGTATCGCGACGACGTTCGGTTGCCCGTTCGAAGGCAAGATTGACGAGGATCGCGTGCTGCAGATTGTCGACGCTTATCAGGAACTGGGCATTCAAGGCATCACCCTCGCCGACACCACCGGCATGGCCAATCCGCGCCAGGTGGATCGCTTGGTACGGCGGGTTTTGCAGCGGGTTTCGGTGGCGGATCTGACCCTGCATTTCCACAACACCCGGGGTTTGGGGTTGTGCAACGTGCTGGCGGCATACGAGGCTGGCGCCCGACGTTTCGATGCAGCGCTGGGCGGTCTTGGTGGCTGTCCGTTTGCACCGGGGGCGTCGGGCAATATTTGCACTGAAGACTTGGTGAATTTGTGCGATGAAATCGGCATTCATACCGGCGTCGACTTGCCGCTGCTGTTGAAGCTCTCGCGCGGATTGCCGGATCTCCTCGGCCACGAAGTCCCCGGCCAACTGGCCAAGGCCGGACGCAATTGCGACCTGCACCCGATCCCCACCTGAATCCCCCTCTGTAGGAGCAAAGCTTGCTCGCGAACGCGGTGTGTCATTCAGCAGTGATGCGACTGCCCTGACGCCTTCGCGAGCAAGCTCGGCTCCTACAGGAACAGCGTCATAACCAGACAACAAAAACAATCGGACGCCCACCGGCAGTCCGCCTGGAGAAAAGCTATGAGCCTCAATGTAATGGAGGCGGGCGCGAGCTCGTCTGTCGATCACGACGCCGAAAAAGCCCTGGTCAGCAAAGTCGCCTGGCGCCTGATGCCGTTGATCATGGTCTGCTACCTGTTCGCCTTTTTCGACCGCATCAACATCAGCTTCGCCAAGTTCCAGCTGCAAGCCGACCTGAGTCTGAGCGACACCGCTTACGGCCTCGGTGCCGGGCTGTTCGTGGTCGGTTACGTGCTGTTCGAAGTGCCGAGCAACATGATGCTCTACAAGGTCGGCGCCCGCCGCTGGATCGCGCGGATCATGATGTCGTGGGGCGTGGCGACGGCGCTGATGGTCTTCGTCACCAGCGAATGGCAGTTCTACGCGCTGCGCTTTTTGATCGGCGCGATGGAAGCCGGTTTTGCGCCGGGCGTGTTGTATTACCTGACGCTGTGGTTCCCGCAGCACTTCCGTGGACGCATCACCTCGATGCTGTTTCTGGCCTCGGCGTTTGCCGGTCTGGTCGGCGCACCGTTCTCCGGGCTGGTGCTGGAACACCTCGACGGCGTTCTGCAAATGCGCGGCTGGCATTGGCTGTTTCTGCTCGGTGGTCTGCCATGCATCGGCCTCGGGTTTCTGGTGCTGATGCTGCTCAAGGATCGCATCGAGGACGCGCACTGGCTGACCGCTGACGAGAAAAAATTGCTGTCCAGCCGCATTGCCCATCACGAACCGCACAAGAGCGGCGGTTCGTTGCTGGCGGCGCTACGGATTCCGGGGTTTCTGACCTTGGGTCTGATCTACTTTCTGATTCAGGTCGCGTCTTACGGACTGAATTTCTGGGCGCCACAACTGATCCGCAGCGCGGGCACCGAGAGCCCGGTGATGATCGGTCTACTGACCGCCATTCCGTACATCTGCGGTGCGATCACCATGATCGTGATCGGGCGGTTGTCGGACGCAACCGGCGAGCGCCGCAAGTTTGTCGCGGGGTTGGTGGTGGTTGGCGCGATAGGGTTCTTCAGTGCGGGGATTTTCGCCGATCACACCACGTTCCTGATCGTCGCCCTCGGCTTGCTCGGCGCCGGCATCATCGCCGCTATTCCAAGCTTCTGGACGCTGCCACCGAAGTTGCTGGCCGGTGCCGGCGCAGGTGCGGCGGGCGGGATCGCGGTGATCAATACGCTGGGGCAGTTCGGCGGCATCGTCAGCCCGGTGATGGTCGGGCGGATCAAGGATCTCACCGGCAGCACCACGCCAGCGCTGTATGTCATTGGCGTGGCGGCGTTGATCGCAGCGGCGTTGTTGCTGTGGGGGTTGCCGCAGAAATTGCGCACGCTCGATAAGTACTGAACCGCTGAAATGATCGCAGCCTTCGGCAGCTCCTACAGAGTGCGAATCCAATCCTGTAGGAGCTGCCGAAGGCTGCGATCTTTTGATCTTTATTGCGGTGCCAAAACTCTTCCCGGCGAGTTGCCAAACTGAATCAACACCACCCCCGCAATCAACAACACCGCGCCAAACACCCGCGGCAACGTCAGCTGTTTCTCCACCAACCCAAACAAGCCAAAGTGATCCAGCAGCATCGACGCCAGCACCTGACCCGCCAGCGCCATCGCCACAAACCCCGAAGCCCCGAGCTTAGGCAGCAACACCACCGCCAGCGCCACAAAACAAACCCCAAACGCGCCACCCGCCCACATCCACAGCGGCGCCTTGCTGATAAACGCCAGCGACGGCAGCGGCAACCGCAACGCCAAAATCACCGGCAGCAACACCAGCACACTCACCAACAACGACGCCAACGTCGCCCACAATGGATGGCCCAATCCGCGCGCCAGGTTGCTGTTGATCGCGCTCTGAAACGGCACCACCGCCCCGGCAAACGCGGCCAACGCCAACAGACCGGCCCACTGCAACGTACTCATGATCATTCTCCAACAGGTTTTGCTGGACTCTAGAGTATTCGTCGCGCAGATTTAAATTCCGTTTCGTCATCCAGAACATGCATCAAATGAATGATCTGCGCCGCATCGACCTCAACCTGCTGGTGATCCTCGACGCCTTGCTCAGCGAGCAACACGTCACCCGCGCCGCCGAGCGCCTGCACCTCAGCCAACCGGCTGTCAGCCATGCGCTAGCGCGTCTGCGTGATTTGCTCGGCGACCCGCTGCTGGTGCGCGCCGGCGCAACTCTGGCGCCCACTGCGCGAGCGCTGGAACTGGTCGCACCGCTCGCTGAAGCACTCGCTCAAGTGCAATCGCTGCTGGCACCAAACACCTTCGATCCCGCCAGCGCCCGACGCACCTTTCGCGTAGCGATGTCGGACTACGGCGCGGCGATCATCCTCCCCGATCTGATCCGGACCCTGCGCCGCGAAGCGCCGGGCATCGACCTGCAAATCAGCCACGCCAGCCGCGAAGGCATGCTCGAAGGCGTGCTCAATGGCGATATCGACCTCGCCGCCGGCGTCTTCCCGGAAATGCCCCACGAATTGCGCAGCACGCTGCTGTTCGAAGAACGCTACGTCTGCCTGCTCGACCGCCAGACCTTGCCGGCCAACGGCGTGCTCGATCTGCCCACCTACCTGTCGCGCCCGCATGTCTTGCTGGAAATGCGCGGCAGCGGCACACCGGAAATCGAGCGAGCCCTGACCTCCCTGCGCGAACGCCGTCGCGTCGCGATCAGCCTGCCGCACTGGAACGTCGCGCCGCAGTTGATCAGTGGCACGGATTTGATTCTCACGGTGTCATCGCGCAGCGTGCGCGATTTGGGGCATGGGGATTTGATTGTTGTGCCGCCACCGTTTGATATTCCGCCGTTTACGTTTGTGCTGGCCTGGCACAAGCGACGGGGTGGGGATCAAGCGTTGAATTGGTTGAATCGGAAGATTGAGGAGGGGATAGTGCGCGGCTGAACAGTCATCAAGGAACGGGACGTGGCAGTGAAGTCTGAACCTTACTTCCGAATACCTCAGAGGTTACTGAACCGATGCTCACCGGCCTCAACCACCTGACCCTCGCCGTCAGCGATCTGAACCGCAGTCTGGCGTTTTATCGTGACGTATTGCAGTTGCGCGTCGAGGCGACGTGGGACGCCGGTGCCTATCTTTCGCTTCCGGGACTGTGGCTCTGCCTGTCGCTCGATCCATTACGCACTAGCGAGCCGGGCGCCGACTACACCCATTACGCCTTCAGCCTCAACGCTGCGGATTTTGCGTTATTCGTACAAACGCTAAAAGCAGCAAACGTGCGGGAATGGCGCGATAACCGCAGCGAAGGTGCGTCGTTCTACTTCCTCGATCCTGATGGCCACAAGCTCGAAGCTCACGTCGGCGATCTGGCCTCGCGACTCGCAGCGTGTCGGCAGAAACCGTACACCGGCATGCGTTTTTACGACGGGCAGTGATCAGGCGCAATCGGCTGATATAGACTGGCCGCCACGTGTTCTGGCGCTTGCAGGTTTTCCATGACTCTATCGTTGCTAATGGCCGTTCTGGCCTCGGGTTTCATTTACGGCATCACGCCGGGGCCGGGTGTGCTGGCGGTGTTCGGTATTGGCGCGGCCCATGGGCGACGGGCCGGGGCGGGGTTTCTCTGCGGGCATCTGCTCGGCGATGTGGTCTGGTGCAGTACGGCGCTGATCGCGATTGTTGGCGCGCGTGAAATCGGCAGTACGGCGTTTGACGTGCTCGGCGTGCTCAGCGGTCTGTACTTGTTTTGGCTCGGCTGGCGCGCGGTGCGGGCGCAGCGACGCAATGCGGACGAACCGCAGGGCGCGGCGCGCAATCCATTTTGGCACGGCATTCTGTTCGGGCTGACCAATCCCAAAGCCTACCCGGTGGCGGTGGCGACGTTTACTGCGCTGCTGTCGAGCCGTGCCGAGCTGCTCAACTGGTCAATGCTGCCGGCGCTGATCGCCCTGAGCTTCCTTGGCGGGCTGCTCGCCTACGCTATTCTCATCGGTGTTGTCGGCGCGCAGCGGGTGCGCACGCTGTATCAGCGCCACGAGTTGCTGATCACCCGGTTGTGCGGGGTGATGTTCATCGGTTTCGCCATCAACGCGTTGGTGCATGCGTTGCCGGGGCTGATGCCGAACAAGGCTTGAGGGTGACTGTACATCGCGCAGCGCGGCAATCATCGGGCGCTGCATTAGCTGATTGCGCTCCACCGTTCGTCAGTGCATCGACAACTTTTCTAAACCTTTGCTGGACAGAAAATTCTCAATCTAGGCGGGCACCTGCTCGCCACGATCATTACCAAGAGGTAGAGAATCATGCCTAATTCAAGAAACTCGAACTCGGGAAACTTCGCTAACGATCGAACGAAGGCGTCTGAAGCCGGTCGCAAAGGTGGGAAAACCACTACAACGACTGTCGACAAAGACCCTGCGAAAACAGAAATGGGCCGCAAGCCCGGTCAGAAATCGAAGTAGTCAGTGAAGTCGTTTTGATTGAGAGGCGGGGGCGTAAGCTCCCGCTTGAATTTTGAGAAAAGGAGGGCGCGACCATGAGCCGGATGGCCACCCGTTTACGCAATTTGAGTGTTGTTTCGCTGTTGAGCCTGTGCGCCACCAGTGCTTTTGCCCAGTCGCCTGCCGATTTCATCAACGATGCGTCGGCCAAAGGCATGGCTGATATCGAAGCCAGCCGCTTGGCCCACGGGAAAACTGAATCCAAAGAGGTCAAGGATTACACCATCGTCGTCATCAATGACCGCACCACCGCCAATCAGCATCTGGCGAAAATTGCCAAGAAGCTCGACCTGCCGATCGCGCCGCGCGAAGAAATCGCCGACAAGGCTAAAGAGCTGATTCCAGAGGTGAAGGACGGCGCGACGTTTGACCAGGCCTATGCCGCGAGTCAGGTCAAAGCCACCGAAGAGGCCATTCAGCAGATCGAGCAGGAAGCGCAGACCACTGATGTGCCGGAGATCAAAGCCTTCGCCGACGAGACCCTGCCGAAACTGCAGAATCACCTGGAAATGGCGAGAGCCTTACAGGCCAGCCGCTAATCTCACAGACAACACAGATTCCCTGTGGCGAGGGGATTTATCCCCGCTCGGCTGCGCAGCAGTCGTTAAACCATTCAATGCAGTGTGTCAGGTTGAATTCGGCAGCAAGAAATGGGGCTGCTTCGCAGCCCAACGGGGATAAATCCCCTCGCCACAAGTGTTTTTATTCGCCCGATAAACCTAGCACTCATTCAAATCCTGCTTCGACTTGCTCTTCCCACCCAGCCCTTCAAGGTTAAACACCTCGCCCTCGCCCAACGAGCGGTAATGCCTGCGCAACGCCTCCAGTTGCTTCAAATCCAGCGCTTCCAGCCCGAGCATCGCGTTCTGCGCTTCCTTGGTCACCAGCAGCAACTCATCAATCTTCAAATGCAGAATGTCGGTGTCACGGTTCTGCGTGTTCTGGATCAGAAATACCATCAGAAACGTGATGATCGTGGTCGAGGTGTTGATGATCAGTTGCCACGTATCGTTGTAATTAAAGATCGGCCCGCTCAACCCCCACAGCCCAATCAGGATCAACGCCCCCATAAACGTCTTCGGGCTACCGGCCCACAGAGCAAGCTTCTGGGAAATCTTCGCGAATTTCATAGCCGTATTCCTTATTGGGGGGAGTGCATGAAATTCAGACACTGACGGCGTTGTGAAAATTCTAATTACAAATCAGCGAATGGAACCGGACGTTGGTAGGGCAGCGCCGGCCAGTTGGATCACGGTATGGTAGCGGCAGCTGTTTTTTCCAGGTTTTGAAGCAAACGCCTTACAGGAGAACGCAATGAGTTGGTCCGCCAAGCAATACGTCGCTTTCGAAGATGAACGCACCCGTCCGGCCCGCGATCTGCTGGCGGCGATTCCCACGGCAGAAGCGCGATCGGTAGTTGATATCGGTTGTGGCCCGGGCAATTCGACGGAGCTTCTGCTGCAGCGTTTTCCTGAGGCGCAGGTCTGCGGGCTGGACAGCTCGCCGGACATGATCGACGCGGCACGCAAGCGTTTACCGCAGTTGCAGTTCGAGGTGGCAGAGATTGATCGATGGGCGGACGCCGGGCCGTTTGATGTGATCTTCGCCAATGCCGTGTTGCAGTGGGTGCCGGATCACGCGACGTTGCTGCCGGCGTTGGCTCGTAAGTTGTCGGCGGGCGGCAGTCTGGCGATTCAGATGCCGGATAACCTCAATGAACCATCCCATCGCTTGATGCGTGAAGTCGCCGCCAATGGCCCGTGGGCCGCAAAGCTCGCCGGCGCGGCGGGGCAGCGAACGGACATGGCGAGTGCCAGCGATTATTTCTCGATGCTGCGGCCGCATTGTGCGCGGGTCGATGTCTGGCGCACGACGTATCACCATCAATTGTCGGGTGGCGCGGCAGGGGTGGTTGAGTGGTTCAAGGGTAGCGGGTTGATTCCGTTTTTGAGTCCGCTGACTGAAGCGGAGCGGGCGGAATATCTGGAGCAATACCTGAGGGAAGTCGCGAAGGCTTATCCGGCGTTGGCGGATGGGTCGGTGCTGTTGCCGTTTCCGCGGTTGTTTATCGTCGCGACTCGCTGAAACGAACGAATGCGTTGTTCGACTGGAGAGCGGCGGCGTTACGTCCGGCGAGCCCCTCACCCCAGCCCTCTCCCAAGGGAGAGGGGGCTGATTTTGGGGCTTTTCAGATCCTGAGTTCGGCTCGATATCGCAGGTCGGCGTAGCTTCGGACGGTTCTTCGGTCAGTTCCTTCTCCCTCTGGGAGAGGGCTAGGGTGAGGGGCTATTCCAAGGTTGAATCCATTCAACGCTGCACCGCGACCAGCATCATCATCGGCCGCTCCCGCTCTTCCGCCAGCGCCGGTTGCGCCGCCACCTCGGCATCACTCGGCCCCCATTCATTGACATGACGAATAGTGAACCCCGCCTCAATCAACGAATTGAGCAGCGTCCCGATCGTACGATGCTGCTTGATCACGCCCTCGGCCAACCAATGGGTCACCCGCTCACCTTCCATCTGATAACTGTCCAGCGGCCAACGCTTGTTGCCCTCGCTATCAACCAGCCACCCCGGATTACGCGGGGCCATAAAAATCGGATGCTCGATGGAAAACACAAAGTGCGCGCCCGGTTTCAACGCCGCATACAGATGAGCAAACAGCCCCGACAAGTTCTTGATGTAGTGCAGCGCCAGTGAACTGTACGCCAGATCAACACTGCAAACCGGCAGGTCGAGCTGCTCAAGATCGGCACGTTCATAACGGATATTCGTCGCCACCGTTGTCTGCCGCGCGCGCTCCAGCATCTTCTCCGAAACATCCAGACCCAGCACATTGGCGGCGCCGCTCTCACTGGCCCAACGGCTGAACCAGCCATAACCACAACCCAGATCGACCACATTCAAACCATGCATGGCCGGCAGCAACGCTCTGAGTGCCGGCCATTCCGGCGCGGCATCAAGCCCGCCGATGGAGCGGTTCATCTGGCTGTAGCCCTGGAAAAACTCGGGATCGTCGTAGATGTTTTGCGTCATGGGATGAGTACTCTTTCAAAATGTCGTCGCAGTGAATGGCTCAGTTCCAATACCCGTTAAGACAAAGACGAATTCAACCCTGCTGCAACACCTTCAAAGCCGCCGACGCGAGAAACCCCGAGCGGCTCTTTTCTTCCGGATGGTGCAACACATACTCATCAATACGATTAAGCAGGTGCCCCGGCAGGGTGATGTTGAGCTTCTGGGCTTTGCCCAAATATTTGACCACGTCGATGTCCACCACCGCCCACGCGCAACCGGCGTATTTCGGATTGGCCACATTCACGCCCAGTTTGCTGGCGGACGGGATAGGCGCACCGTCCTCGGCCAGAATCTCGAAATGGCCTTCGATCGCTTCGCGAGCCATGGCGACAGCATCGTCGAGGTCATCACCTGCGGAAAAACAGCCAGGAATGTCCGGCACTTCCACGCCCCAGGCGTGTTCGTCATCACCTATTGAAATCGCAATCGGATAAAGCATGTGTGTTGTCCTCCATGGCGCAACTGACTGAGTGAGTCAAAGCAGCGCCTGCTGCAAAATACGGATGGCCGTTTTTTTGAGCAAGATCCTTCTTCGGATGCGGCACAGTGACCAATCCGGGTTTGCTCGGATGCTTGAAGTGATGGTGACTGCCTCTGATCCGCACCAGATACCAACCGTCTGCGACGAGTTGGCCGATTAAAAAACGGCTATTCACAACACCTCCTTGTGGTGTGCTTGGTGGTTACTATGCCTACTGAATTATTGTGATCAACATGCTAATCCCTGTGCGGTCATCGTCCTTTGATGGGCGCATCGGCTTAGTGCAGTCTAGGTAAGGCTCAGGGGAGGGTAAGGAGGGTGTGTTTCAAGGATTTGCGCTCGAGTTTTTACCAAACCCCAAACACAAAAAAACCGGCCGTTAAAACCGGTTTATCTTGCAGCCAGAAGCATTCAAGCCCCTGCAAGCAAGCTCTCGTAGGGGATTCGCAAGCCTTCATGCAAGCGCTTGATCATCGACAGGCTCAGTTTGCGCTTGCGATTCAATACCTCGGATACGCGTCCACTGGTGCCAATGAACGGTTCCAGATCACGTGGCGTCAACCCCTGCTGTTCCATGCGAAATTTAATCGCTTCAATCGGATCGGAAGGTGGCATTGGAAAATGCTGGTCTTCGTACTTCTCGATCAGCAATGCGAGAATTTCCAGCTCGTCGCCCTCAGGCGAATTGAGTTCGGCGCCCCACAGTTGCTCCATGCGTGCAAACGCGGCGGCGAGGTCTTCCGGACTCCGAATGGGCTTGATGTTCATTACACGGTCTCCGCGTTGATCTGGTCATATTGGGCATGGCTGCCAACGAAGCGGATGAGGCCGAGCTGCCGTTGATAGTCGATCGCCAAAATCACTCGATACTTGTTACCGCCGATATTGAACACCACTCTCGCGCCTTTAAGGACGCTTGCGGTTCTCAGTTCGGCTTTTACTGCCTGTGGCGTACGGTATTCGGCCTTTTCCATGTGGCGATACCATTCAACAAGCGGTGTCTCGGAGTCAGCGAAAGCAGGATGGCTTTCCCAGAATTGCCGCAAAGTTGATCTTGCCATTATCCGCATCCATGCATCCTCCCGTTTTGGGAGATGTTAGTCGTCAATGTCCAGTGATGCAATCACTGATGTCAAAGGAACAGGGCGAGGTAGCAGCCCCAGCTTCAGGTTAGAAGGCATCTGAACTAGAAAACCGAGGTTTGTTTTGCAAGGAGTGACAAGACGAGGCGAGGAGAGAAAACCTACGGAATATCGAACTCTACAAACCCCGGACACAAAAAAACCGGCCCTATAGGCCGGTTTTCTGTATTCCTGCATCCCCCGTCAAAAAATCACGACGTGAGACAAAATTTGATTGGAGCGGGTAGAGGGAATCGAACCCTCGTCGGAAGCTTGGGAAGCTACTGTTCTACCATTAAACTATACCCGCTCAGAGCGGCTGACTTTGTACCAGACTCGGCCACGGATTTGAAGTTTCTTTTGCAAAATAAGCCTTTGAATCGTTGAAAACGGTCAATCGCGGGAGAGCACTGCGGGTCGCAAATCAAAAGCTCAACCCCGCAGGCTCGCGCGCGACGACACTTTTTCAAATAGCCAATGCATGTTGATCCTGAACAAACGAGTAACGCGTTCGGCTGGTCTGCTGCGCCGGTTTCAGAAAGCCGAGCAAGGCGTTCTGGCTATCGCGGCACGCCGCTTTGTGCTCCATATCGAGAAAATGCCCGGTGGCTTGCAGGGTGGTGAAGGTGCTCTGCGCCACGTGGTTGCCGAACAGGCGCGCATCGTCGGCGGCGGTGTATTCGTCCCATTCGCCGTTTAAAAACAGCACTGGCACGTTGATCTTTTTCGCCGCGTTCAAGTAGCACTGCCGGTCGCTGTGTAGCACGTCGCTGATGTGGAAATGCATCTGCCCGTATTCGTGCTCGGCCAGGCTGCTGACGTGGCGATAATTGAAGCGCTTGAACAGCGAAGGCAAATGTTTGCCAATGGTGTCGTTGACCAGATGGCCGACGCGGTCGCCGTCGCGCTGGCCGAGGTAGTCGACGCCACGTTCAAGGTAGTCGAGCATGTGCGCGTTGATCACCGGCGAGAACGAGCTGATCACCGCCCGTTCGATACGCCGAGGCTGGTGGGCGAGGGCGACCAGAGTCGCAGCACCGCCCCAGGAAAACGACAGCACGTGCTCTGCGCCAAAGTGGTCAATCAGCTCCAACAGGATTTGCCCTTCGACTTCCTTTGTCAGATGTTTCTCGTGGCGGTTGTGGGCTTTTGACCGACCCGCGTAGGGCTGGTCGTAGCAGACCACGTTGAATTGCGGGTGCAGGTTCTTCACGGTTTGTGCAAACGACGCAGTCGTGGCCATCGAGCCGTTGACCAGAATGATGGTCTTTTCTGCGGCGTCTGCGCGATAGAACTCCGTGTAAACCCGATACTGACCCTGTATATCCAGCACAGCGATTTCTGGCCTCATGTCATAAGACTCCTGGCAAGCAAGCGGGTATGCGCGCAATGGTGAGATTGCACGAGCTTTGTGACAGGTAGGCATACGCCTGGAATTTGCTTGGCCCATGTCGATCCGATAAGGCAGGTCGACGGGTATTGTTATTGGCGGGCAGTTTGTCGGCTGAGGCGCAGCCCTTGGGGCTGACGACCGACAAAAAGTTTCTTGGAAGTATGTTGTGACTCGTCGGTCATATTTCGGCCGACGTCCTGATTCAAGCAGGGGAGGCAGGATCGCGCAAGTGCCGTTGGTAAATTGTTCGACAACTTCTGCTGAGCGGTCGCGGGCTTAGAACAAATGAATCTCTTCGGTGCGCAAAGCGCGGTATTCGCCCGGTTTTAGCGCGTCATCAAGCTGCAACAGCCCCATGGATTCACGGTGCAAGCGCAGGACTTTGTTGTTGAAGAAACCAAACATGCGCTTCACCTGATGGTAACGCCCCTCGACGATGCTCAGCCGCGCCGAGCATGGGCCGAGCAGCTCCAGTTGCGCCGGCTGCGTGGTCAGATCCTCGAACGCGAAGTAAATCCCCTCGGCAAAGGTGATCGCATATTCCGCGCCAATTTCCTGCTCGGTCTCGACGTAATAGACCTTCGGCAGTTTGGTCTGCGGTTGAGTCAGGCGTCGCGACCACGCGCCGTCGTTGGTGATCAGCATCAGGCCGGTGGTGTTGAAGTCCAGGCGCCCGGCGATATGCAGGTCGTCCTTGTCCGGTTCATCGATCAGGTCGAGCACAGTCGGATGCTGCGGATCGCGGGTGGCGCTGACGCAACCGGGCGGTTTGTGCAGCATGAAATAGCGTGCCGGTTTGCCGACTTGCAGCACTTCGTCATCAACCTCTACGCGACTGAATTCCAGCACCTCGCTGTGCGGATCGCTGACGACTTTTCCGTCAATCCGCACGCGCTTTTCCACCAGCAACAGGCGCACCTGCTGACGGTTGAAGCGCGGTAGATTGCTGAGGAAACGGTCGACGCGCATGTTCAGTGTTCGATCAATGAAGGGGCGCGCATCTTACGGGATCGGCCGCTTGGCCGCTTGCAGTTGCGCCTCGACCTGCGCGCAACGCGGGCACAGGCAGGATTGGTTGCGCAGTGCTGGCGGCAGCGCTTCGAGCACGGCCGGGTCGATGCTCACGCCGTAGCACCAGCACTCGCGGTCGGCAGTGCGCGGGTCGGCCAGGCTGCAGTCGTTGCGGGCGCCGCAGGCCGGGCAATGGTCGGGTTTAACGTCGGAATCAGGCATAAGTCGAGTGAGGCATTTCCACGCAGGTGCGGTTGCGGCCGGTTTGTTTGGCCCGGTACATCGCATGATCGGCCCGCGACAGCAGACTGTGCAAGGTGTCATCGCGTTGCAGGGTGGTGGCGCCGATGCTCACCGTCAGATTCAGGGTGTGACCGTTGTAGGCATATTCCTGTTGTTCGACGTGCTGGCGAATTTTCTCGGCGATGTTCTGACCGGTGTCGCCGTCGGTGTCCTTCAGCAACACGATAAATTCCTCACCGCCCCAACGGCAGACGATGTCGGCGTGGCGCAGGCAACTTTGCAGATCGCGGGCGAAGCCAATCAACACCTGGTCACCAGCCATGTGCCCGTACGTGTCGTTCAGCGCTTTAAAGTGATCGAGGTCGATCAGCAACGCCGTCAGCGGTTTGGTCTCGCGTTGCGCTTCGTGCAGGGCTTGCGCGGCGAGCAGGTCGAAGCCGCGACGGTTGGGCAGTTCGGTGAGGCTGTCGAGCGTCGCCTGCGCCTGGATTTTGCGCTGATAGCGTTTGATCACGCGGTTGAGCAACGCCAACACGCTCAGCGTCACCAGCAAGCAGATCAACAGATTGAGATAGAGCGACTGACGGATTTCGTTCAACGCACCGTCTTCGCGTTTATCGACGAACAGGTACCAGTTCAGCTCGGGAATGAAGCGCACGTTGAGAAAATGCCCCTGGCCTTCAGCGGAATACTCGTAGCTGCCGCTGTGCGGTTTCGGCAACTGACTGACCAGACTTTTCATGCTCTCGATTTCGCCAAGACTCTGGCCGATGTGCGCGCCTTCCGGGCCGCCCTCGGCGCCGGTCAACACCAGTCGGCCGAAGGTGTCGACAAAGTACACGCTGCGTTGATAGCGCTGCTGGTATTTGTCGATCAACTTGATCACTGCGTCGACGGTCAAACCGACGCCGGCCGCGCCGATGAAACGCTCGTGGTAGTCGTAGACTTTGTAGTTGATGAAGAAGGTCAGGTTGTCCTTGTTGGCCAGATCGGGGTCGACGTTGATCTCGTACGGATCCTTCATGTCGCGCACACGGAAGTACCAGGCGTCGCGCGGTTCTTCGACTTTGATCTGCTTGAGCACGCCTTTGGCGTGGTAGTAGGTGAGGGTGCTGTTGGAGACGAAAAACGCGGTGTAGGCGCCGTAATGGGTCATGACCTCGTTGAGGTAGCGGGTCATTTGCTCGGGGTTTTGTTCGCCGTTGACCACCCAGTCGCGCATGAAGGTGTCGCGGGACATCATCGAGGAAATCAGGATCGGTCGGACGAGGTCTTTCTGGATTTCCGAGTAGACCGTGTCGGAGGTCAGCGGCAGCTCGGTGTTGACGATGTTGTCGCGGATCGAGGCGCGCGAGGCGTAGTAGCTCAGCAGGGACGTGGCAAGGAAACCGGCGCCGAGCAGGGCGATCAGCGTGAGTACCAGCGAGCGTTGGGAGTACAGCGCAGATCGATGCGGCATGGCAGTTCCGTTGGCAGTGGCCCGATGGCATGCATTCTAGTGGGACTGCGGGGAAATAACTGCTCCATGTGCGGCGCGAATGGTCGTTCCCGTATTTCCATGTTGCTACGCTGTCCCTGTAGGAGTGAGCCTGCTCGCGATAGCGGTAGATCAGTCACATCTTCGGTGAATGTCATACCGCTATCGCGAGCAGGCTCACTCCTACAGATGGCGGTCAGGCCAGGGTTTTCAGGTAGGCCCGCCAGCCGCCGAGGTGGCTGATGTCTTTGGCGCCTTCAAGACCATACGGCTCACAGATAAACCCACTCTCCCAGCGCCCATCCGCCAATTGCACCTTGCCCAATCCCAACGGCGCCGGAATCCCCATCAGAAACGAACCCAACTCGCTGCTCGGCAACTCCCACACCTCCACCGCAATCGCTACGCCGCCGTCCTTCACCCGCACCATTCCCGGACGCAATGGCGGGCCGCCGGCCAAGGCATGCAGTTGATAATCCGGCGAGCTCAGCGTGGTTTCCAGCAACCGCCCACCGCGCTGCGTCAGTTGCCAGTTCAACGCCAACCCTTGCAGATGTGCGCCACACACCACAATCCGCGCACGATCATTGCGCGCTACGTTCGCGGGCGTCGGCAATGCAGTGTCCTGCTGACGCTGCATCGCATCGGCCACACTCAACAGATATTGATCGGTAAACACCCGCCCAAACAACGTCACGCCCCACGGCATCCCGTTAGCCATAAATCCGCTCGGCACGGCGACGGCGGCGTAGTCGAGCAGGTTCATGAAGTTGGTGTAGTAACCCAGTTCGGAATTGCGCAGCACCGGTTCGGCGTGCAGTTCGGCGAGTGTCACCGGGCGGCCGATGGTCGGCGTCAGTACACAGTCGAGACCTTCGAGCGCTTGATCGCACAGCGCTTTCAACGCTTGCAGCCGGTACTGTGCGCGGAAAGTCTGCACGCCGCTCACCGCCGGGGCTTTGGCCAGCACGGCGCGGATCACCGGTAAAACGGCTTGCGGATTCTGTTCCATCAATTCGCCGGCAACGCTGTAACGCTCGGCGACCCACGGCCCTTCGTAAAGCAAACGCGCCGCTTCAAGAAATGGCGTCAGATCCATTTCAACCGCTTCGCCACCCAAGGCCTTGAGTCGGTCGATGGCATCGCCGAACAATAGCGGCCCTTCAACACAGCCGAAAAACTGCAGATCCTGCGCACGCGGCACACCGAAACGAAACGGCCGTGGCGCACCAAACGCCGAGCCATCATTCCACGACGGATTGCGGCGGCTGTACTCATCGCGCGGATCGAGTTTCGCCGTCAGCGCCAGCAACTGACTGGCCTCGCGCGCCGTTGCGGTAAACGTGGTCACGCAATCCAGCGTACGGCACGCGGGCACCACACCGGCGGTGGAAATCAGCCCTTTGCTGGCCTTCAATCCGAGCAGATTATTCAACGCCGCCGGCACCCGACCGGAGCCTGCGGTGTCGGTGCCCAAAGCAAAACTCGCCACGCCCAACGCCACCGCCAACGAGGAACCGGCGCTGGAACCGCCCGATGGATATTCCGGCAATACGCTGTTCGGACAAGCGCCGTAAGGCGAGCGGCTGCCATTGAGCCCCGTGGCAAATTGATCGAGGTTGGTCTTGCCCAGCGGAATCGCCCCCAACGCGATCAGTTGCTCGACGATGGTCGCCGAGCGCTCCGGCACATAAGCAAAATCCGGGCACGCGGCGGTGGTGGGAATGCCGGCCAGATCGATGTTGTCCTTGATCGCAAACGGCACGCCGTACAGCGGCAGACTGTCGAGATCACGACCATCGAGGGCCGCCAGATACGGCTCCAGTTCGGCGACGCTGAGCAGGTGAATGAACAGGTGATAATCCGGGTTCAGCGCGGCTGCTTTGTCGCGCAGTGTCGGCAGCAGTTGACGCGGTGTGGTGTCGCCATTGCGGTAGGCCTGGAGCAGAACATCGAGTTGCAGATTCATGGGTTGATCCTTATTCAATTGGCTTCAGTCGAGTTCCAGCACCACGACCCGTTGTCCCGCACGCACCGCCGAACCGGGTTGCACACGGATCTCGCGCACCACGCCGGCCATCGGCGCGAGCAGCGGAATCTCCATCTTCATCGACTCGAGAATCACCAGCACATCGCCGGCCGCAACACGGCTGCCAGCCTCGACCTGCACCTGCCAGAGATTGCCGGCGATGTGGCTGTCGACGCTGTGTTCACCCTCCGCCAGCAGCGCGTCCTCGCAGGATTCGACCAGCGCTTTTTCACTGTCGAAATGCGCCTGACCACTGGCGATCCAACGTTCGCGTTCGGCATTGAAGGCACCCTGTTGCTGAGCGCGAAAGGCGCTGATGCCCTCGGCTTCGCGCCTGAGAAACGCTTGATAATCGGCGAGGTTGAGCTGGCTGTGTTCGATGTTCAGATCGAAGCGCCCCAGCGGAAAATCGCGGCGGATGCGCAGCAGTTCTGCGGCGCTGACCGGGTAGAAACGGATCTGATCGAAGAAGCGCAGCAACCATGGTTTACCGTCGAACGCGGCCACCTCGCGATATCGATTCCACATCTGCAAGGTACGCCCGACAAACTGATAACCGCCCGGGCCTTCCATGCCGTACACGCACATATAAGCGCCGCCGATGCCCACCGAATTCTCGGCCGTCCAGGTGCGCGCCGGGTTGTATTTGGTGGTCACCAAACGGTGGCGCGGATCGAGCGGCGTGGCCACCGGCGCACCGAGGTAGACATCGCCGAGGCCCATCACCAGATAGCTTGCATCGAATACGGTGCGCTGCACTTCGTCGAGGTTCGGCAGGTCATTGATGCGGCGGATGAACTCCAGATTGCTCGGGCACCACGGCGCATCCTTGCGCACGGTGGTCATGTATTTCTCGATCGCCAGTTGGCAAGCCGGGTCATCCCAGGACAGCGGCAGATGGACGATGCGCGACGGCACTTGCAGGTCGTTGGCGGCGCACACCGCGTCCCATTCGCCGGCGATGATGCCGAGCAGATCGGCGAGCGGCAGTTGCTCAGGCTGGTAATGGATTTGCAGCGAGCGGATGCCGGGGGTGAGGTCGATCACGCCGTGCAGGGCTTTGTGTTCCAGCGCCTGCATGAGGGCGTGGGCGCGGAAGCGCAGGACGAGATTGAGCTCAGGTTCGCCGATCTCCAGCAATAGATGCGTATCCCCGGAAACTCGCGCAACAAGCCGCTGATCACCCTGACCCAATTCCAAAACCACAGGCGATGCCAAACCCTGTGGGAGCGAGCTTGCTCGCGAATGCGGTGTGTCAGATACATCAATGTTGACTGACACGGCCTCTTCGCGAGCAAGCCCGCTCCCACAGGGGAGATCCCATTTCAGGGCGAGGTTGCGGGCGTCAGTGAGAGAGACGGGGATGAACTGGATTTTATCGCCAGCCTTGAGCTGCCCCAGTTGCCACAAATCCGCCTCGATCACCGTCACCGGGCAGACAAATCCGCCAAGGCTCGGGCCATCCGGGCCGAGGATCACCGGCATGTCCCCGGTGAAATCCACCGCGCCAATGGCGTACGGATTGTCGTGAATATTCGACGGATGCAACCCGGCTTCACCTCCGTCCGCGCGTACCCATTCCGGCTTCGGCCCAATCAGCCGAACACCGGTGCGGCTCGAGTTGAAATGTACTTCCCATTGGGTTTCAAAGAACGTGCCGATGTAATTTTCGGTGAAATATTCCGGCGCAGCGTGCGGGCCGTAAATCACCCGAATCTGCCGCACGGCGGGCAGCGCGGTGACGTGTTCTTCAGCCAGTTGTTGACCGCTGCTGCAATCACTCAAAGCAGGCACATGCAACACATCACCCGCACGTAACGCCCGACCACCGTGGCCACCAAACTGACCCAACGTGAAAGTGCTTTTGCTGCCCAGATAATCCGGCACCTGCAAGCCACCGCGCAGGCACAGATAGCTGCGCGCCCCGGCACCGCTGATGCTACCCAGATGCAACGTCGCACCCGCCGGGATCAGCAGGGCGGTATTCATCGGCACGCTGTCACCCTCAAGCATCAGCGCGATCGGCGCACCGGTCACCGCGATCACCGCTGCACAATTGAAGCGCAGCAACGGCCCGCTCATGGTGATTTCCAGCGCCGCCGCGCCTTCAGCATTGCCGAGCAAGCGATTGCCCAGACGCAGCGCGCGGCTGTCCATCGGCCCCGACGGTGGCACACCGACCGCCCAGTAACCGAGGCGACCGGGATAGTCCTGCACGCTGGTTTGCGTGCCCGCGCTGAGCACTTCAAAAGTGTTGGCGCGATAGACCAGACCTTCCAGACAACGCGTCCACGGCTCACAGCTGGCGAACGGCGTGTCGAGCAGAATCTGCCGCAGGTAATCACGGTTGGTTTCCACGCCGTACAACAGACTGTCGCCCAGCGCTTGATGCAATTCGGCCCGCGCCTGTTCGCGGTTGGGCGCCCAGGTAATGACCTTGGCGATCATCGGATCGAAATACGGCGGGATCTCGCAACCCGCCTCGACCCACGTGTCGATGCGCAGTTGAATACCGTTGGCCGGCGGAAACTGCACTGCCGTCAGCAGGCCCGGGCTCGGCTGAAAATCACGCCCCGGATCTTCCGCATACAGCCGCGCCTGAATCGCATGGCCTTCGGGTTTCAACTGACGAGACAACTCGCTCAGCGGCGGCAGATCACCGGCGGCCAGCTCCACCATCCAGCGCACCAGATCCACGCCCCAGACCTGTTCGGTGACACCGTGCTCGACCTGCAAGCGCGTGTTCACTTCGAGGAAATAGAAGCGCTGCGCCTCGCTGTCGAAAACGAATTCCACGGTGCCGGCGCTGCGGTAGTTAACGGCTTTCGCCAGTTTGATCGCCGCCGCGCACAGCTCTTCGGCCATGCCGTCGGGCAGGTTTGGTGCCGGGGTTTCTTCGAGGACTTTCTGATTGCGCCGTTGCACCGAGCAGTCGCGCACGCCGAGGGCGATGACTTCACCGCGACCATCGCCGAACACCTGCACTTCCAGATGGCGGGCGCGCTGGATGTACTTCTCGATGAACACGCCGGCGTCGCTGAAGTTGTTCTGACCGAGGCGTTTGACTGCCTCGAACGATTCGCTCAATTCGCTGGCGCTGCGGCAGACGCGCATGCCGATGCCGCCACCGCCAGCGGTGCTTTTCAGCATCACCGGGTAGCCGACTTGTTCGCCAGCGATCAGCGCAGCGTCGAGGCTGTCGAGCAGTTCGGTGCCTTCGAGCATCGGCACGCCGTGCTGTTTGGCCAGGGCGCGAGCGGTGTGCTTGAGGCCGAACACGCGCAGCTGCTCTGGCGTCGGGCCAATGAAGGCGATGTTCTGCGCCTCGCACGCTTCGGCGAACGCGGCGTTCTCGGACAGAAACCCGTAGCCGGGATGGATCGCCGCGGCACCGCTGTGCTTGGCGATGGCGAGGATCTTGTCGACGGCCAGATAGGTACCGGCAGCGGCGCCTTCACCGAGGCTGTGCGCTTCATCGGCTTGCAGGATGTGCAGGCTGGCGGCGTCGGCTTCGGAGTACACGGCGACGCCTTTGACCTGCAATGAGGCGAGGGTGCGCAGGATGCGGCAGGCGATGGCGCCACGGTTGGCGATAAGGATTTTTTCGAACATGGCATAACCCCTGAAGGGGAAGCGGGCCGTCCCGCCGTTTTTCGACAGACATCCGGGCCGTCCCGGATGACTTAAATCCACGCTGCACCTGTAGGAGCTGCCGCAGGCTGCGATCTTTTGATCTTGAATTTTCAAAAAGCAAAATCAAGAGATCGCAGCCTGCGGCAGCTCCTACAGGGGAGCGGTTATTTGATGCACTGCCCGGAACGTGCCTGGCACAGGGCGAAAAGCAAGCGGCGTAAACGGCGGATAGTCAGTTCCATACCAGCAGCTCCGCAGGTGTCGGGTTGTAGGCATTGCACGGATTATTCAACTGCGGACAATTGGAAATCAGAACGATCACGTCCATCTCCGCGCGCAAATCCACATACTTGCCCGGCGCCGAAATTCCGTCTTCAAACGTCAGCCCGCCGTCCGCCGTGACCGGCACATTCATGAAGAAATTGATGTTCGGCCCGATGTCGCTTTTGCCCAAGCGTCCGTCATGCACACACGCGCGCAGGTAGTTGTCGCGGCAGCTGTGCATGTAGCGTTTTTCCAGGGCGTAACGCACGGTGTTGCTCTCTTGCGCGCACGCACCGCCGAGGGTGTCGTGGCGTCCGCAGGTGTCGGCGACGATGGTCAGCATCGCGTGGCCGAGGTTGGAATAGAGCACGCTGCCGGTGCTCAGATAGACGCTGTTCTGCCGGCGCAAAGTGCGTTGCACGTCGTAGCGTTCCTTGGGATTGGCGACGCTGTAGAACAACGTATCGACCGCTTGATTACCTTCCAGATCAAGGATGCGCAGGGTCTGCCCGGCCTTGACCTCCATCAGCCACGGCTCACCGGCCGGGATCGTGGCGCGGTACACCGCAGCGTCGGGTTGTTTTTGCGAAGTGGCGATAGCAACTGACATGGCAGCGATCCTCAGGCGAACAAACGGTCGGTGTTGATAAAGCCGCGCTCATTTTCCGGGCGCGAAGTGCGGCAGTGTTCGGCGACGCTGGCGTCGGCGTTCATCCAGCTCAGCTTCAGCGGTTTTGGTGCATATTCCGGCGCCGGATCCATCGGGTGTTGCAGTGCGGTGAGCACCACCAGCGTGTCCATCGGCGCGTACAGTTCGATGTAGTCGCCGGCCTTGGAATTGCCCTCGACGAAGTGGAAACGCCCGGCCTCATCGACGTTGACGCGGCTGAACAAATTGAGGGTCATCAACAGGTCGGACAGGCCCAAACCCCACTTGCCGAGTTCCACCAACAGGTTGTCGGTGCCGTTGCGGTAGAAGCCATTGCGCAGTTCCTGATAGCGGCCCTGACCATACTTTTCGGCGACTTCTTCGGCGCAGAGCACACCGCCGAGGCTGTCGCTCCAGCCGCACGTGTCGGCGGTGATTGCGGCCAGCACGCGACCCATGTCCGAGTACAGGCAGTGACCGCTGGTGAGCTTGGCGGTGTGTTGGCATTTGAGGCTGTCGGGCAGGTTCAGCCGCTCGGTTTTTTCGTTGGCGTTGAGCAGGGTCAGGCTGACGTTGGCGCCGCCGCGCAGGTCGGTCAGGCGCAGCAATTGGCCGCGCTTCAACACGAAGGAACGGTGGCCGCCACCGGGGAGCATTTCTTCGGCGAAGGGTAGAAACAGTTGGGTCGAATCAGTCATCGGCTTATTCATCAGAGCAGTCCTCTCAAGCGGTGCGAAGGGCGCCTGCCAGTGGCAACGGCAGGGCGTCGACGGCGGCGCGTTGGGCGCGGCGGTCGCTGTTCAAAGGGATGTCGTAGGTGATGCGTGCGCCATAGGCGCCGGGGGCGTGCGGGTCGAGGCGCACTTTGTCGAACACCAGCAGACGCGTGCCGAGGCTGAAGCCTTCGGACAGATCATGGGTGACCATGAACACGGTCAGTCTGGTCTCGCGCCACAGCTCCAGCAGCAAGGCGTGCATGTCTTTACGGATGCCCGGATCGAGCGCGCCGAACGGCTCGTCGAGCAGCAGCACGCGCGGTTTCATGATCAGCGCCTGAGCAATCGCCAGCCGCTGCTGCATACCGCCGGACAACTGCGCCGGGTACTTGTCCAGCGCATGACCGAGGCCGACTTTGTGCAGCAGCGCTGCAGCCTGTTCGCGCGCGTCACGTTTGCCGCTGCCGAACAACCGCCCCAGCAGCGGCGCACGCGGCAGTTCAAGGCCGAGGGCGACGTTGTCGAGCACGCTCAAATGTGGGAACACCGAGTAGCGCTGAAACACCACGCCACGACTGGCATCCGGCTCACTGGCCAGCGCTTGACCGTCGAGCAGAATCTCGCCGCGACTCGCCGTTTCCTGACCGAGCAGCAGACGCAGGAAGGTCGATTTGCCGCAACCGGAGGCGCCGACCAAGGTGCAAAATTCACCTTCGTTGACGTTCAGATTCAAGCCTTCGAGCACCACTTGATCGGCGTATTGCTGCCAGACGTTTTTCACGGTGATGAAGCTCATTTGGCCGCCCCCTCATACCAAGGGAACGCCCGCCGCGTCAGGTATTTCAGGCCCCAATCCATCAGCCAGGCGAGGAGGGTGATCCACACCACGTACGGCAGAATCACGTCCATCGCCAGATAACGCCGCACCAGAAAAATCCGGTAGCCGAGGCCGTCAGTGGAGGCGATTGCTTCAGCGGCAATCAGGAACAACCACGCCGAGCCGAGCATCAGCCGCAACGAGATCAGCAAGCGCGGCAACAGTTGCGGCAGCACCACGCGCAGCATCAGCGTCCAGGTCGAAGCGCCGAGGGTTTGCGCCTTGATCAGCAGTTCGACCGGTATTTCGCGGGCACGCTGCTCCAGATCACGAGCAAGCGCCGGTGTGATGCCGATCACGATCAGCATGACTTTCGACAACTCGCCCAGACCGAAAACGATGAACAGAATCGGCAGGATCGCCAGCGGAGGCACCATCGACAACACCGTCAATAATGGCGACAACGGCGCGCCGAACAGCGGCAGTGTGCCGGCGGCAATGCCCAGGCACAGCCCGGCGAGTGCAGCGATGCCGAGCCCAATGGCCAAGCGCCGCAGACTCGACGCGGTGTCCTGCCACAACAGGTAGTCACCGGTGCGGCTGTCGGCATTGAAGGCCAGACGTTTGACCGCATCGGTCATCTGCATGGCGCTGGGCAGCAGTTTGTCGTTAGGGTTGTCCGCCAGGCGCTCGGCCGAGCCCATGAAATAGGCGAACAGCAGCAGAGCGAACGGGAGGATCACCAACAACAGGCGACTGGGGCGATCCGGGTGGCGATTGATCAGGCGCATGGCCAAATCCTCCGTGGCTTACAGCTTGGCGTCGGCAGCCATCTGCACGTAAGTCGGATCGAAACGCAGCTTGAGGTTGCCGGTGTCGCCGCTGGTCACGCCGTTGGCGAAGGCCATGCCGACCGCGCTGGTGTCTTTTGCGCCTTCACCGAGCAAGCCGTGCTGGAAGGAAAATTCAGCGACCTTGCGCATGGTTTCCGGCAGTTGTTGGCTGGTGGCGAAGTTCAGCGCTTCGCTTGGCGTGGCGAACAGTTTGGTGGTGTCGAGTTGTGCCTGGAATCCAGCGAGGTCGGTGCCCGAAGCTTTGGCCATGTGCTCCAGCGCAGCCTTGCTCGCGGCGTTCTTGGCGTTCATCAGATCGACCACTTCGAACCACGCGCCGGTCAGGGCTTTGCCCAGTGCCGGGTTGTCTTTGAGGGTGGCGCTGTTGACCACCATCATGTCCATGATCTCGCCGGGAATCTGGCTGGAATTGAACACTTCGGTCACGCCCGGTTTGGCCTTGATGTCCGAGAGCATCGGGTTCCAGGTCGTCACTGCGTTGACCTGGTCGGTGTTGAAAGCGGCGGAGATGTCGGCGTCGGAGGTGTTGACCACTTTCAGGTCTTTCTCGGTGAGGTCGACCGAATCCAGCGCGCGGGCCAGCAGGTAGTGCGAGACCGACAGTTCAACCAGATTGACGTCCATGCCCTTGAGGTCGGCGACTTTTTTACCGTCGCCCTTGAGGACGATGCCGTCGTTGCCGTTGGAGAAGTCGCTGACAATCAGCGCCGTGCTGTCGACGCCGCCGGCGGCCGGAATGGTCAGCGCATCCATGTTGGTCATGGTGCAGCCGTCGAACTGGCCAGCGGTGTATTGATTGATCGATTCGACGTAATCGTTGAGCTGCACGACGTCGATCTTGATCCCGTATTTCTTCGCCCATTTATCGACGATGCCCTGGCTGCCGGCGTATTCCCATGGCATCCAGCCGGCGTAAATCGTCCAGCAGACGCTGAAGTGACCTTTCTGAGCGGCGGGGGCTTGGCTGCTGATGAGCGCAGCGAACGCGGCGGCGAGCAGGGCGGGCAAACGTAGTCGAGTCATGGCGGATTCTCCAGTTGATCAAGGGCGGACAGGAAGGCAACGCGGCACCGCGAACGGTGGCTTGTCTCCCGGGCTTTTGTCCCGCCGTGTAACCTCAACTGGAGGTCGCCAACTCTCGGACCAGCCACTCGCGATTGCGAGCCGGAACCCTAGTCAGCCATTGCAAATTGTGGTGCCGCGAACCTGTGATATGACTCCTGCACAGTTTTGCTAAAGCGAGAGGCGTGCCAAGTTACGGAGAGCGCTCTGGCACGGGGCTGTGGGTCGGATCGGATTTGACGCGACGACGGGGCGGCGCTTTGTGTTGGTGCGCCGATGCACCGCGATGCAGCGTGAATGCCGCTGATCCGATGTCATCTTGCGGCTGGCACTTGGTTTGCGAATGCCAGTCAAAACAGGTGTCAGCCGGCCTGCGTCGACTGCGCTCGCAGGTCTTTCAGGAGGCCGCCATGCTCACTCACAAAACGTTGCGTCGGGTGCTGCTGTGCGCAGTGCTCGGTCTGGGGCTGTCCGGTTGTTATTACTACGGGCCACCCGCCGATGTGTATTACGCCCCTTCCTACTATCCCGGTTACTACTCGCCCTATTACTACGGTGGTTATTACGGCCCGCGCTACTTTTACGGCGGCCCGCGTTATTACTACGGCGGGTATGGCTACGGTTATCGTGGCGGTTATGGACGCGGTTATCACGGCGGCGGATATCACGGTGGCCACCATTAATCAGCGGCTGAATGACCGCGTCTGGCGGATGAACAAGCTTTCATAAATCACTTGTTTCAACTTGTTGCAGGGTCGCACCAGATTCGGAAAACGCTGTCTGATTTTTCGACAGTCACCGATTAAATGGCTGTCGCCTGCCAGCGTCGCTGGTACGGCCAACCCGCGGTCCAGGAGGCCGCCATGTATAGACGAATTCTTCTGCTTGCTGCGTTGATGTTTTCGGTTACCGGTTGCGCCCCTTACTCCTACGCGGACTCGTATTACAGCTCCGAGGTTTACACGTCACCGGCACCGGCCTACTACAACACAGGCGGCACTTATTACAACGGCGGCAGCCGCTATTACGCCCAGCCGCGTTACTATCAACCGGCACCGCGCTACTACCAGCAACCGCGTTATTACCAATCGACGCCGCGCCACTATCAACCGGCCCCACGCTACTACGAAAGCCGTCGCTGGCACGGCAATGACCGCGGCAACTGGGACGGCCACCGTCGCGGCGGTTGGGACAATGATCGCCGTGGTCGTGGCAACTACGACCGACACAGCGGTCGCGGCGATCACAACGGACGTGGCAACCGCTGGTAATCATCCGCAAACAGAAAGCGGCGCATGAAGCGCCGCTTTTTTTGTGCGCGAATTTTAATACTGCGTCAAATCCGCCAACGGGTGCCGACCTTCCCAAACCTTGTGAAAGTGCGCCTCAACCACCGCGTCCGGCACGTTGTTGATGTCCGGCCAGTGCCAGTGCGGTTTCTGATCCTTGTCGATCAACCGCGCGCGCACGCCTTCGCTGAACTCCGGATGCCGGCAGCAATTGAGGCTCAGGGTGTATTCCATCTGAAAAACCTCGGCCAGCGACAGGTGCCGCGCACGAATGATCTGTTCCCAGACCAGATGCGCGGTCAGCGGCGAGCCTTCGCTCATGGTCTTCGCGGCCCGGGCGATCAATGGATCGCTGCTGTCGCGTTGCAGGCTGATGGCTTTCCAAGCGCAGGCCACATCGCTGACGTCGAGCAATTCGTCGATCTGCTGACGACGCGGCAACCACTGCGCTTCGGGCATTTGCGCCACGGCTTCCTGTTGCAGCGCTTTGAGCAGACTGTTGAGCTGCCGATCGATCTGTTCCTGCCAGTTGAGCTGGAGCAGGCCTTCGATCAGTTCCGGTTGCTGTTCGTCGAGCAGGAAGCGGTCGGCCAGATCCAGATCGATCGCATCGCGCCCATTCATGTGCGCGCCGGTCAGGCCGAGGAACAAACCGAGCTTGCCCGGCAGCCGCGCGAGAAACCAACTGGCGCCGACATCCGGATACAGGCCAATGGTGATTTCCGGCATCGCCAAGCGGCTGCTCGGCGTGACGATCCGCGTGCTCGCGCCTTGCAACAGGCCCATACCGCCGCCCAGCACATAACCGTGGCCCCAGCAGATCAGCGGTTTCGGATAAGTATGCAGGTTGTAATCCAATCGATATTCCGCGCTGAAAAACTGCGCGGCCAGCGGCGGCACTTCTCCGGGGTGGGCACGGCAGGCTTCAACCAGGCTGCGCACTTCACCGCCGGCGCAGAAGGCTTTGGCGCTGTTGCCGCGCAGCAATACGCAGACGATTTGTGGATCCTTGGCCCAGGCGTCGAGTTTGTCGCTCAGGGCGTTGATCATCGGCAGGGACAGCGCGTTCAGCGACTTTTCAGCATCCAGGCTGGCGATACCGATGCGGGCGCCGTCGGTGCCGGTGAGTTCTTCGAAGTGCAGATTCATCGTGACCTCGATCGGGAATTTGAACGATCAGTATGATCGTTGTGGGGGAAAGTGCCGGATCTGCATCAGATCAATTGACAAGCGTGGTCGGCTTTCCTAGGGTTCGCCCCATTGTTTTTGCCGGGTATGACCATGACTGCTGACGACCGTATCAAACTCGAACCGAGCTGGAAGGAGGCACTGCGTGCTGAGTTCGACCAGCCCTACATGACAGAGTTGCGCAATTTTCTGCAGCAGGAGCGGGCGGCCGGCAAGGAAATCTACCCGCCGGGGCCGATGATTTTCAATGCCTTGAACTCGACGCCGCTGGAAAAAGTGAAGGTGGTGATCCTCGGCCAGGATCCGTATCACGGCCCGGGTCAGGCCCATGGCCTGTGCTTCTCGGTGCAACCGGGCGTGCCGGCGCCGCCGTCGCTGGTCAACATCTATAAAGAGTTGAAGCGCGACCTGAACATCGATATTCCCACTCACGGCTACCTGCAGAGCTGGGCCGATCAGGGCGTGTTGATGATCAACACCACCATGACCGTCGAACGCGCCAACGCCAATGCGCACAAGGACAAGGGTTGGCAGTTTTTCACTGACCGGATCATTGAACTGGTCAGCGAGCGCCAACCGCATCTGGTGTTCATGCTCTGGGGCGCGCATGCGCAGAGCAAGCAGAAGCTGATCGACGCGACCAAGCACCTGGTGCTGACGTCGGTGCATCCGTCGCCGTTGTCGGCTTATCGCGGGTTTTTGGGGTGTGGGCACTTTAGCCGGACGAACAAGTTTCTTGAGCAGAATGGCGAAACGCCGATCGAGTGGCGCTTGCCGCCTGTCGCGTAATCTCGTTCCCACGCTCTGCGTGGGAATGCCTCAATGGACGCTCTGCGTCCGCTTGGGACGCGGAGCGTCCCGGGCTGCATTCCCACGCAGAGCGTGGGAACGATCATGTGGGAGCGAGCTTGCTCGCGAAGAAGGCAACTCGGTCTTGCAGGCTTACTCCGGACTACGATTCCAGTACTTGAACAACGGCTCCGCCAGAAACAGCACAAACAACAACCGCATCACCTGCATCGCCGTCACCAGCGGCACTGACAACTGCAGTGTTTCCGCCGTCAGACTCATCTCGGCAATCCCGCCAGGCATCATGCCCAGCGTCAGCGAACGCAGATCCAGATGGGTCAGCGCACTCAAACCCAGTGCCGCCAGTGTCGCAATCAACATGGTCAGTGCCGTGCCAATCAACGTCCGCCCCATGAATGAAGGCGCACGCCGGAAGAACTGCCGGTTGAAGTGACAACCCAAGCCGCTACCAATCAACCACTGGCCAATCTGACTACCGCCATCGGGCAAACCGATGTGCAAATCCCAGGCAATGCTGACCGTCGCACTCACCAGCAACGGCCCGAATAACCACGGATTGGGTTGGCGCAAACGCTGCCAAAGCCAAGCGAGCAAACCGCCCGCCGGAAACAGAATCGCCAGCCAGCGCCAATCGACGCTGCCAGCGTGAGAAATCGGGTTGCCGTCACCGAGCAAATACTTGAACGCCGCCGGCACGCACAACACCACTACCAGCACCCGCAAACTTTGCCCCGCCGCCACATGGCTAAGCATCGCGCCATTGCGCGCGCCGAGATTGACCATCTCGCCGGAGCCGCCGGGCATGCTCGAGAAAAACGCCGTGGCGCGATCCTCACCGGTGCGGCGCATCAACCACACGCCAACCACCGCCGACACACTGGTGACCAGCGCACCGAAGAAGATCAAGCCGAAATGACTGAGCACCTGCTCCATCACCACCGGGGTGAAGTGCAGCCCGATGCCAATCCCGACGATCCACTGACCACACTTGCGGCCGCCAGGAATCTCGGTGAGCTGCCACGGCGTCAGGCAGCGCACGAGGATGATCGCCAGCAACGAGCCGACCATCCATGGCAGTGGCCAGCCGATCTGGCTGGCGAGGTAACCGCCGAGCAGACCGACCAGCGGGGTTCCCCACCAGGATTTCAGTGAGGCGCGATCAAACATCGGCAATGGCGCGACGCGCGACCGAACGTTTGCGCCAGATGCGGATCAGCGGGAAGGCCAGCATCAGCGCGGTCAGCACCCAGACACCGAAGGTGATCGGGCTCGACCAGAGGATCTCCAGTGCGCCATTAGAGATCGACAACGCACGACGCAGGTTCTGCTCCATCAGACCGCCGAGGATGAAGCCCAGCAGTACCGGCGACAACGGGAAGTCGAGCTTGCGCAGGATGTAACCGAAGATGCCGATGCCGACCATCAGGAACAGGTCGAACGTAGTGGCGTGCACCGCATAAACGCCGATCCCGGTGATGATCGCGATCACCGGCACCAGGGCCCAGTTCGGCACGGCAAGGATGCGGGTGAAGATGCGGATCATCGGGATGTTGAGGATCACCAGCATGATGTTGGCAATGAACAACGAGGCGATCAGGCCCCAGACGATGTCCGGTTGTTGCTGGAACAGCAGCGGGCCCGGGGTGATGTTGTACAGCGACAGGGCGCCGATCATCACCGCCGTGGTGCCCGAACCTGGCACACCCAACGTCAGCATCGGCACCAAAGCACCACAAGCCGACGCACCGATAGCGGTTTCCGGCGCGGCGAGGCCACGGGCATCACCCTGACCGAATTTGCCGCTGGCACCGGCAATGCGTTTTTCGGTCATGTACGCCACGGCGCTGGCCAGCGTCGCGCCAGCACCCGGCAACACGCCCATGATGAAACCAAGCAGGCCGCAGCGAATGTTCACCACGAACACCGAAGACGCTTCCTTGAAGTTGAACATCATGCGCCCGGTGGCTTTCACTGCTTCCTGGCCGCGATGGGTTTTCTCCAGCAGCAACAGAATTTCACTGACCGAGAACAGGCCCAATACCAGCACGACGAATTGAATGCCGTCAGTCAGGTGAATGTTGTCGCCGGTAAAGCGATACACGCCGCTGTTGGCGTCGATGCCGACACTCGACAGGAACAGGCCGATCAACGCCGCGATAAACGTCTTCAACGGTCGATCCCCGGCCATGCCGCCGAGACAGACAATCGCAAACACCATCAACACGAAGTATTCCGCCGGGCCGAAGGCTATCGCCCATTTCGCCAGCAGCGGGGCGAACAGCACCATGCCGCAAGTGGCGATAAATGCACCGATGAACGAACTCCACGCCGACAACGACAGCGCTACACCGGCCAGACCTTTGCGGGCCATCGGGTAACCGTCGAGGGTGGTCATCACGGTCGATGCTTCGCCCGGAATATTCAGCAAAATAGAGCTGATCCGGCCGCCGTATTCGCAGCCCAGATACACCGCTGCCAACAGAATCAGCGCCGATTCCGGCGGCAAACCAAGAGCAAAGGCAATCGGGATCAGCAGTGCCACGCCGTTGATCGGGCCGAGGCCCGGGAGCAAGCCAACGACGGTGCCGATCAGCGTGCCGGTCAGGGCCGTGACCAGGTTGTACGGGCTCAGCGCGACGCCGAAGCCTTGGCCCAAATAACCGAGGGTATCCATATCAGTTCTCCAGCACGTCGAGCAGGCCAAGGGGCAGCGGAACGTCCATCACGCGGTCGAACAGCAGGTACAGACCGATGGCCATCAGCGTGGTGACTACGATGCTCGGCATCCAGCGACCGCCATACAGGCGCGCCATCGGGATGCCGATGAGGATGCTGCTGAGGATGAAACCCAGCGGTTCGAACAGACCGGCGAACACCAGCAGCAGGGCGACGCAGATAGCAATCTTGGTCAGGGTTTCGCGATCCAGTGGCGGCTCGTCCTCACTGTGTTTGATCGGTGCCGGGCGAAACACCATGTACAACAGTGCCGCGCCCATCAGACCGAGCATCAGCAGCGGGAAGGCGCGCGGGCCGACCGGTTCGTAGGAAAAAGCCGCTTGGTACGGCCATGCCATCAGTGCCAGGCCGACACAGACCAGCAACAGCACCGAGGCGAAAATGCGTTGAATAAGCATGGGAGCTCCTGTGCCGCGTCCCCGCAATCGGGAACGCAGCCGCTAGACAGAGGCGATCACTGGATCAGGCCGAACTCTTTGGCCAGCACTTTGTAGTCGGCAACTTGCTTCTTCACGTAGGTGTCCAGCTCCGGGCCAGTCATGGCGAACGGGAACAGTTCACGCTGATCGCGCAGCTTGGCGAACTCGTCGGAGGCCAGCAGTTTGTCGAACGAGTCTTTCCACCAGGCATAGTCTTCGTCGCTGACTTTTGGCCCCAGGTAGAACCCGCGCACCACCGGCCAGACGATGTCGTAGCCTTGCTCGCGAGCGGTCGGGATGTCTTTCATTTCCGGCTCGTCGAGGCGCTTGTCGGAGAACACCGCGAGCAAACGCATGTCGCCACTTTGAATGTGCGGCATGGAGTCGGAGATGTCGGTACTGCCGACCTGGATGTGGCCGCCGAGCAGGGCGGTAGCGATTTCGCCACCACCTTCGAGGGCGACGTAACGCAACTCACGCGGGTTGATCCCGGCTGCCTTGGCGATCAGCGCGGTTTGCATCCAGTCCTGGCTGCCGACGGTGCCGCCGGAACCGATCACCACCGAGCCTGGATCTTTCTTCAGCGCTTGAACGAGATCGTCGAGGGTCTTGTAGGGAGAATCGTTTTTCACTGCGATGGCGCCGTAGCTGGTGCCGACGGCTGCCAGCCAACGCACGTTGGTTTCATCGAAACGACCAAACTTGCCTTGCGCCAGGTTCAGCAACGAACCGCTCGACCACGCGACCAGCGTGCCGGCATCGGCCGGACGCTGAGCGACCACCGCGTTGTACGCCACCGCGCCGACACCGCCGGGCATGTAGGTCACGCGCATCGGTTTGCTCAGCAGCTTCTGGTTGACCAGTGCGCTCTGCACCAGTTTGCAGGTCAGGTCAAAACCACCGCCGGGCGAGGCCGGGGCGATACACTCCGGACGTTTCGGTTCGGCCATCAACTGCCCGGCCACCAGCATCATGCCGGCCGCTAAAGCAACTTTACGCAGTGAAAAATTCATTGGTCTCTCCACAGATTTCTTGTTGTAAGGGCTTTTTGTGTAGGAGCTGCCGAAGGCTGCGATCTTTTGATCTTCCGATCACAGCGCCAAGGCATTTCAATCAATTACCAAAGAGCAACGCTATAGCTCACCAGCAACCGCACTTCATCCGCATCGCGAGCCGAGTAATTGGAACGGTAAGTGGCATTCCTCAAACGCACGGCGACATCCTTCAAAGCGCCGCTTTGTACTACATATTTGATCTCGGTGTTGCGCTCCCACTCTTTGCCTTCCTCGCCGGTCTTGAGCTTGATGTTGTCACCGCTCAAGTAGCGGCTCATGAAGGTCAGGCCGGGGATGCCGAGCTTGGCGAAGTCGAAGTCGTAACGTGCCTGCCAGGAGCGTTCTTCCGCGCCGGCGAAGTCGTTGATCTGCACGAAGTTGACCAGATACGGGTCGCTGCCATCGACGTACGGGAACGCACTATCGCCGGACATGTGTTGATAACCGGCGCTGAACTTGTGCCCGCTCAGCGCATAGCTGACCAGACCGTTGAGCGAGCGGTTGTCGATCTCGCCGCCACGGGCCGCGCCCTGATCATCACTGACGGCGAAACGCAGATCTGTGCCAAACGTGCCCGGGCCCATCGGCCGCGAGGCGACCAGGCCGAAGAAGTGCTGGTTGTAGACTTCGTCGAGTTGGGCGAAGTGGTAACTGCCGGTGATCTTGTCGGTGAACTTGTAATCGACGCCGCCAAAGTCGAAGTGCTTGCCGGCAGCGGTACCGGCGAAACGGCTGTTCTTGTTGTTGAGGGCAATGTCCTCGAAATCGGTGCTGTCGCGATCCTTGGCTTTCTCCAGTCGGCCACCGGTGAAGGTCAGGTTTTTGATCTCTTTGGAGGTCAGCAAACCGCCTTCAAACGTCTGCGGCAGGATGCGTCCGTCGTTCGGTTTGAGAATCGGCAGTTCAGGAATCAGGCTGCCGATTTTCAGTTCGGTGGCGGAGATTTTCACTTTGCCGGTCAGGCCGAGCTTGGAGTATTCGTCCGCCGCGCGTCCGTCATCGTGGGTCGGCAGCAGGCCGGTGCCGGTACGATCCGGGCTGGAATCGAGTTTGACGCCGAGCATGCCCAGCGCATCGACACCAAAACCGACGGTGCCATCGGTGTATCCCGATTGCAGATTGAGCATGAAGCCCTGAGCCCATTCGTCACGCTTGGATTGCTGGGCGCTGGTGCCATCGCGGAAGTCGCGGTTGAAATACATGTTGCGGGTTTCGAAGGTGGCGCTGCTGTCTTCAATGAAGTCGGCAAAACTCAGCGGCGAAAAACCGGCAAGGGCGGCGGCACTGGCGAGGGCGGTGTGGCTGAAACGGGAAGGGCGAACAGGCGTGAATGCCTGAGGCTGCATGGACGGCATGCGGGTGTACTCCGTTTATTGTTCTTATTGGTCGAAAACGCTTCGTGGCGTTTTTCGTATCGCTGTGTGGCAGCAGCGACGGCAGTCGGGACTGTCCGTGCGCCGACTCTAACCGGCTAACCTTTCACTAACCTTTCAGCTGACTTTCACGGTTTTCGGGCTTCACAGCGGCGGTTGCGGCTGTAAACTCCGCGGCAAAGAGTGGCGTCGGCCATCCCTGAACGAGGTAAAAATCCATGCGTGTCCTGCTCGTCGAAGACCATCTGCAACTGGCCGAAAGTGTTGCCCAGGCGCTCAAGAGCACCGGTCTGACCGTGGACGTGTTGCACGATGGCGTGGCCGCTGATCTGGCCTTGAGCAGCGAGGAATACGCCGTGGCGATCCTCGATGTCGGCCTGCCGCGCATGGACGGTTTTGAAGTGTTGGCGCGGTTGCGCGCACGCGGCAAAAACCTGCCGGTGCTGATGCTGACCGCGCGCAGTGATGTGAAAGATCGCGTGCACGGTCTCAATCTCGGCGCCGACGATTACCTCGCCAAACCGTTCGAACTGACAGAGCTGGAGGCGCGGGTTAAAGCCTTGTTGCGCCGCAGTGTGCTCGGCGGCGAACGCCAGCAGCGCTGCGGTGTGCTGGCCTATGATCTCGACACGCGACGCTTCAGTCTCGGCGAAGAATTGCTGACGCTGACCTCCCGCGAGCAAGCCGTACTGGAAGCGCTGATCGCCCGACCGGGCCGCGTGATGAGCAAGGAGCAACTGGCCGCGCAGGTGTTCGGTCTCGACGAAGAAGCCAGCCCCGACGCCATCGAAATCTACGTGCATCGCTTGCGCAAAAAACTGGATGGTCAACCCGTAGCGATCGTCACCTTCCGTGGCCTCGGCTATCTGCTGGAAAGCCGCGATGCATAAGCCCAGCAGCCTGCGCTGGCGGTTGCTGTGGAACCTCGCGTTGTTGCTGGTGGTGTTGATGCTCGCCAGCGGATTGAGCGCGTACTGGAACGGTCGCGAAGCCGCCGACATCGCCTACGACCGTACGCTGCTGGCCTCGGCGCGAACCATCGCCGCAGGGTTATCGCAACGCGATGGCAGTCTCAGTGCCGATGTGCCTTACGTGGCCCTCGATACCTTCGCCTACGACAGCGCCGGGCGTATCTATTACCAGGTCAACGACATCCATCAGAAGCTGATTTCCGGTTATGAGAATCTGCCCGGCCCGCCACCGGGCACGCCTCGAACGGACAGTTATCCGGCGCTGGCACGTTTCTACAACGCCACTTACAAGGGCCAAAACGTTCGCGTGGTCAGCCTGCTGAAAGCCGTTACCGAACCGAACATGAACGGCATGGCGGAAATCCGTGTCGCCGAAACCGACGAGGCGCGCGTGAGCATGGCGCGCAGTCTGGCCGCCGATACGTTGCTGCGTCTGGGCATGTTGGCGATTGGCGCGTTGCTGCTCGTCTGGTTCGCCGTCAGTGCGGCGTTGCGCCCGCTGGAGCGTCTGCGCACGGCGGTGGAAGAGCGTCAGCCGGATGATTTGCGGCCATTGCCGCTGGTTGAAGTGCAGCATGAGCTGTGGCCGTTGGTGCGCGGGCTCAACCATTTCACCGAGCGGTTGCGCGTGCAGTTCGAGCGTCAGGCCCAGTTCATTGCCGATGCCGCGCATGAGTTGCGCACTCCGCTGGCCGCGTTGAAGGCGAGGCTTGAGTTGGGGCTGCGCTCGAACGAGCCCGAGACGTGGCGCACGACCTTGGAATCTTCAGCGCAAAGCACCGATCGCCTGACGCATCTGGCCAACCAGTTGCTGTCGCTGGCACGTGTCGAAAACGGCGCGCGGGCGATTGCCGAGGGTGGCGCGCAGTTACTCGACCTTAGCCAGTTGGCCCGTGAATTGGGCATGGCCATGGCGCCGCTGGCGCACAAACGCGGTGTTGCGTTGGCATTGGAAGCGGACGAGCCGGTGTGGTTGCGCGGTGAGCCGACGTTGCTCAATGAGTTGCTGAGCAATCTGGTGGACAACGCCTTGGCGCACACACCACCGGGCGGCAATGTGATTCTGCGCGTGACGGCGCCGGCGGTGCTTGAGGTTGAAGACGACGGGCCGGGGATTCCGCTGGAAGAGCGTGATCGCGTGTTTGAACGGTTTTACCGGCGCAATCAGCAGGTGGCCGGGTCAGGGTTGGGACTGGCGATTGTCGGCGAGATTTGCCGGGCACATCTGGCGCAGATCAGTCTGCATGATGGCGAGGAGGCGGGGTTGAAGGTGCGGGTGAGTTTTGTTGCCGGGTGATGGGCAAATTGGCTTTTGTGGCGAGGGGATTTATCCCCGATCGGCTGCGCAGCAGTCGCAATTCCTCAATTTAAGGTGTGTCAGGTAAACCGAGTCGACTGATTTCAGGGTCGCTTCGCAACCCATCGGGGATAAATCCCCTCGCCACAAATTTTAGTAAAACATCGACCGCGATTCTTCCAGATCCACGCACAGCGCTCTGTTCTCCGGATCAATCCCCAACTTCCTGAACGCCGGCACAGTCGTCAGATCAATCCGCGCAAACGGATGATCGGTGCTTTTACGGCAATGCAGATTCGCCACCTGCACCAGATCGACATAATCAATCTGCGTCGAATCGCGTTTGAAATCCTGATAACGCCCCGGCAATTCCACCAGCCGTTCCGGAAACTCCCAGACCCGCAGCAATTTGTCACCGAGCAACGGATGAATGCGGTCGATCACATGGTTGAGGCTGACCGGATCCGACAGCAACTCGTAGTGATCTTCGGCGTAAGTCAGAATTGGCAGCACACCAATCTGATGCACCAGCCCGCCCAGCGCCGCTTGATCCGGCTTGAGCTGGGTGTAGCGGCGGCACAGCGCATAGCTGACCCCGGCGATTTCCAGACTGCTACGCCAGACTTCGCGCATCTTCTGTTCGACCACTTCGGAGCGGGCGTGGAAAATCTGCTCCATCACCAGACCGATCGCCAGGTTGCTGCTGTAGTTGATGCCCAGCCGCGTGATCGCGGTGTGCAGGTCGGTCACTTCTTGCGCGGCGCGCAGTAGCGGGCTGTTGACCACTTTGATCAGGCGCGCCGACAGTGCGGTGTCGCGACCGATGACTTTGCTAAGGTCGCTGACACTGATTTCCGGATCTTCAGCAGCCTTGCGAATTTGCAGGGCCACTTCCGGCAACGTTGGCAGAACCAGGTCATCGTTATCGATGGCCTCAACCAAATCCCGTTGGACCTTTTCCGCCAGTTCGCTCATTTGGACTCTCTAGGGTGTTGCAACCAGGCTGCGATCAACGCTGGATTTCGCGGTCGCGATCCAGTTCGTAGGGCAAATCGAGCACTTGCAACGCAGGCCCTTCAAGGCTGCCCAGATGCAGATCGCCCGCTTCGGCAGCTTCGGCCTGCAGCACCGCCAGGAGTTCAATGTTTTGCTCGGCGTTGGCGGCCAGCACCACTTCACCGATGGAGCTGTTGTGGCTCGGAGCGAACAGCTGTGTGCCAGGTTCTGGCAGTTCGCTCGCGTCTAGGCTCAAGCGATACAGGCGACGTTTGAGTTTGCCGAGGTACTGCATGCGCGCGACGATTTCCTGGCCGGTGTAGCAGCCTTTCTTGAAACTCACGCCACCGACGGCTTGCAGATTGAGCATCTGCGGAATGAACAGCTCGCGCGTGCTCGGCATGACCTGACCGATGCCGGCGCGGATCTGGCCCAGCAGCCATTGATTCAATGCGGCTTCTGGCAGTGCGGCGGACAGTTTGGTTTTGATTGCATCGGCTTGATCGGCCGGTACCCACAGTTCGGCGCGATCCGGCGAGACGCGAATCGCAATCAACCCTTCGTTGCGCACGACACTGTCGGTTTCTGCCGGCAAGTCCAGACCAAGGCTGCTCAGGGCGGCGTCAGCGTGCGCCAGACCAAAACGCACCCAGGCGGCGCTTTCGTCGGTCAGTTTCGATTTGGAGAACACCGCGTATTTTTTCAGATCGGCCAATTGCGGCTCGAGCAACTCGCTGGCCATCGCCAGCACCACGCCGTCACCTTCGAGCAGAATGCGGAAACTCGACTGCATCCGGCCTTTCTGCGTGCAGCGCGCGCCGAGGCTGGCCTTGGTGTCACTGAGGTAATTGAGGTTGCAGGTCAGCTGGCCTTGCAGGAATTTTCCGGCATCCGCGCCGCGAACCGCGAGAACGCCTTCATGAGACAGGGTGCAGAAAAAAGCAGAATCGGCCATGGGTCTTCGCAGGGTAAAAAGTCTGGGGCACATCATAAGGGTGCGTTGTTGAAATGGGTAGTTGATAAAGGATCGGTGGTGCCCGACCAAAGCCGACTGTGCGACCCGCTTGGGGGCTGTATACTTGCCGCCAAATTTGAGGAGGGCCCCATGGTCGAACAAGTTGAACTGAATCGCCTCTTTTGGCACAGCCGTCGCGGCATGCTTGAGCTTGACGTGTTGCTGGTGCCGTTCGTGAAGGAGGTCTACGCGACGTTGAATCAGGTGGATCGCGATCTGTATGTGCGTCTGCTGACGTGCGAGGATCAGGACATGTTCGGCTGGTTCATGGAGCGCAGCGAGTCTGAAGATCCGGAACTGCAGCGCATGGTTCGCATGATCCTGGATCGTGTCCAGCCCAAGTAATACGTTCGAATGCCGCTGGCATGCCTCACGGCAGTTGCTGGCGGCGTATCTGTTGGCCCAGGCGTTCGCACTGGGTGCTTTGTTTCTTCTATCTATTCCACTCTGGGCCAGTCTGCTCGGGGCTTTTGCTTGTCTGCTGCATGGCGTTTGGGTGTTGCCACGGCAGATCCTGCTGAGTCATCCACGAGCATTCTGCGGATTGCGCCGTGATGCCGATGGCTGGCAATTGTGGAATCAGGCGGCTGGCTGGCAAGCGGTGCAGCTGCGCCCGGACAGTCTGGCGCTGCCATTGATCGTGGTGCTGCGCTTTCGTTTGCGCGGCGAGTGGCGGGTCAGATCGATCTGTGTGCCGCGGGACTCGCAGGTCGCCGATGTGCATCGACGCCTGCGAGTGCGGCTCAAGTTCAGCCGGCGTAGGTGGGCGGTATCAGAATAGTGTCGAGCGCTTCGGGCAGCAGGTTCGGGTAGTCGAGGGTGTAATGCAGACCGCGACTTTCCTTGCGCTCCATGGCTGAGCTGATCATCAATTCCGCCACTTGCGCCAGATTGCGCAGCTCGATCAGGTCGCGGCTGACTTTATAGTTACTGTAGAACTCGTCGATCTCGTCCAGCAGCAAACGCACGCGGTGCTGCGCCCGTTGCAGACGCTTGTTGGTGCGCACGATGCCGACGTAGTCCCACATGAACCGGCGCAGCTCATCCCAGTTGTGCGCAATGATCACGTCCTCGTCGGAGTCGGTGACCTGGCTGGCGTCCCAGACGGGCAGGGCGCTTGGCGCATCGATATCGTCGAGTTGCGCAAGAATGTCCGCCGCCGCCGAACGGGCATAGACGAAGCATTCCAGCAGCGAGTTGCTGGCCATGCGGTTGGCGCCGTGCAGGCCGGTGAAGCTGGTTTCGCCGATCGCATACAAACCTGGCACATCGGTGCGGCCTTGCTGATCGACCATCACGCCGCCACAGGTGTAATGCGCGGCGGGGACGACCGGGATGGGCTGTTTAGTGATGTCGATGCCGAACCCGAGGCAGCGCTCATACACAGTCGGGAAGTGGCTTTTGATGAATTCTTCGGGTTTGTGGCTGATGTCGAGATAGACGCAGTCGACGCCCAGACGCTTCATTTCATGGTCGATGGCGCGGGCAACGATGTCGCGCGGGGCCAGTTCGGCGCGTTTGTCGAAGCGATACATGAAGCGTTCGCCGTTGGGCAGCTTCAGATGGGCGCCTTCGCCACGCAGGGCTTCGGTAATAAGGAAGCTTTTCGCTTGCGGGTGATACAGGCAGGTCGGGTGAAACTGGTTGAATTCCAGATTCGCCACGCGGCAGCCCGAACGCCAGGCCATGGCGATGCCGTCGCCGCAAGCGCCATCGGGGTTGCTGGTATAGAGGTAGACCTTGGCGGCGCCGCCCGACGCGAGGATCACGAATCGTGCGCCGTAGGTGTCGACTTCGCCAGTCTTGCGGTTCAGCACATAAGCGCCGAGGCAACGATCGCCTTCCATGCCCAAGCGGCGTTCGGTAATCAGATCAACGGCAACGCGCTGTTCGAGCAGTTCGATGTTCGAGCGCTCTTTGGCTTGGGCCAGCAGGGTTTTGAAGATGGCTGCACCGGTGGCATCAGCGGCATGAATGATGCGCCGATGGCTGTGGCCGCCTTCGCGGGTCAGGTGAAATTCGAATCCACCGTCTTCAGTGCCGGACTGTTCGTCGCGGGTGAATGGCACACCTTGGTCGATCAGCCACTGAATGGCTTCACGGCTGTGCTCGACGGTAAAACGCACGGCGTCTTCGTGGCACAGACCACCGCCAGCATTCAGGGTGTCGTCGACGTGGGATTCGACAGTATCGGTATCGTCCAGCACGGCGGCAACGCCACCCTGGGCCCAGAAGGTCGAACCGTTGGCGAGATCGCCCTTGCTCAATACGGCAATGCGCAAATGACCCGGCAGGGTCAGCGCGAGACTCAAACCGGCAGCGCCGCTGCCAATGACCAGAACATCATGTTGGAATTGTTGGCTCATTACAGGATTCCGCTCAAAGCGACCCGGGTCGGGGGTGGCGCGATTCGCCTGGATCGGCGAGTCAAGTCAGCCACACAGCCCACTAGTATATAGAGGGGTGGGGCGGCACAATAGCCGGGCCTATATGGCATTGTGAAACTACTGTGACGGGAAAAACCGGGTGCTTCGTCGGAAGTTTTTTTCGCCGGTTTTGGGAAAAGACGACTGTATCGGCGCTGAAACAGCCTTTTTCCGCCCAGGGTTGCCCAATGTCGGGTAGGCACGGCTATAAATAATTGGAACTTTTGCCAAAGGCCCAAGATCAATAGTCGGTGCCAGAAACAAGGGACGTGTCGGCTTCAGTGCGGAATCTGCGGTTGGATTCCTGCCCGGCGAAACCGATAACAAGATTATTCGCGCAGCCGGTTTATCCCGTGCTGCGTTTTTCGTGCGTGCCAAATCAGAGCCCGCAGGAAACTTGCCTGGAGGGGGAGAACTTTTGCGAAAAGCCCGAGTCTATGTTTGCAAGTCTGGTCGTTTAGTTATGCAAGTCTCCTTCGGGCTTATCGAGGAGTGTTCATGCTAACCCAGGAAGAGGATCAGCAGCTGGTCGAGCGCGTTCAACGCGGCGACAAGCGAGCTTTCGATCTGTTGGTGCTGAAATATCAGCACAAGATTCTCGGGTTGATCGTGCGTTTTGTGCACGACACCCATGAAGCCCAGGACGTGGCTCAGGAAGCCTTTATCAAGGCGTATCGAGCACTTGGAAACTTTCGCGGCGACAGTGCGTTTTATACGTGGCTGTACCGTATTGCCATTAACACGGCAAAGAACTACCTGGTTTCTCGCGGCCGTCGGCCGCCGGATAGTGATGTAAGTTCAGAGGATGCGGAGTTCTACGACGGCGATCACGGCCTCAAGGATCTCGAATCACCAGAACGTGCGTTGCTGCGGGATGAGATCGAAGGCACCGTCCATCGAACCATCCAGCAACTGCCAGAGGATTTGCGTACGGCGTTAACTTTACGTGAATTCGATGGTCTGAGTTACGAGGACATTGCGAGCGTCATGCAGTGTCCGGTGGGTACCGTGCGCTCCCGGATTTTCCGCGCTCGGGAGGCCATCGATAAAGCCCTGCAGCCGTTGTTGCAGGAAAACTGAGACAGCGGCGATAGCCAAGAGAGGAACGCCATGAGTCGTGAAGCCCTGCAGGAATCGCTGTCCGCAGTGATGGATAACGAAGCGGACGAACTGGAATTGCGTCGAGTGATTAATGCACTTGATGACGTCGAAACCCGTGAGACCTGGGCTCGTTACCAGATCGCTCGGGCAGCCATGCACAAGGATCTGCTGCTGCCACGTCTGGATATCGCTGCGGCTGTGTCTGCTGCGCTGGAAGACGAAACGGCTCCGGCCAAAGTATCCCGCAGCCCATGGCGCAACCTTGGCCGTCTGGCTGTTGCAGCCTCGGTAACTGTTGCCGTTCTGGCCGGTGTTCGCCTGTACAACCAGGACGAAATCGCTGGTGTGGAACTGGCTCAGCAAAGCAACCAGACAACCCTGGCCACCCCTCAGGTGAAAGGCCCGGCTGTTCTGGCAGGCTACAGCGAGAGCTCGGAAGCCACTGGCCCTATGGCCAACGGCGTACTGCAAGGTCAGCCAGGCTGGCACGATCAGCGTCTGCCAGGTTACCTGCGTCAGCACGCTCAGCAGGCTGCATTGAAAGGTACTGAAAGCGCGCTGCCATACGCACGTGCCGCAAGCCTGGAAAACCGTTAAGGAGGATCATGCGCGCCATACCTCTACTTTCGCTTCTGCTCAGTGGCTGGTTCATTGTTCCAGCCCATGCCGATGAGGCCCAGGACTGGTTGACCCGTCTGGGCCAGGCCGAGCAGCAGCAAAGCTTTCACGGTACTTTTGTTTACGAGCGTAACGGTAGTTTTTCTACCCACAACATCTGGCATCGCGTCCAGAACGGTCAAGTCCGCGAGCGTTTGCTTCAGCTCGACGGCTCGGCTCAGGAAGTCGTGCGCATTGATGGACACACTCAATGCGTCAGCGGCACCCTGATCGCGGGGCTGGGGGATTCTCCCAACTCGACCGCTCGTGCCCTGGATCCTAAAAAGCTGAAAAACTGGTATGACCTTGCTGTCATCGGCAAGTCGCGTGTGGCCGGTCGCGATGCAGTGATCGTTTCACTGACGCCTCGTGACCAGCACCGTTACGGTTTTGAATTGCATCTGGATAAACAGACGGGCCTGCCGCTCAAGTCATTGCTGTTGAATGACAAGGGCCAGTTGCTCGAACGTTTCCAGTTCACCAGTCTAGATACCGACGAAGTCCCGTCCGACAAAGACTTGCAAGCCGATGCCGGTTGCAAGGCTGTGACGCTGGACAGCGACAAGGCCTCCGCCGTCAAGACCGCCCAGGTCTGGCGTTCGGACTGGTTGCCGCCCGGTTTCGAACTGACCAGCAGCACCTCGCACAAAGATCCGCAAACCAAAACACAGGTCAACAGCCTGATGTATGACGATGGCCTGGCACGTTTTTCGGTGTTCCTTGAACCGTTGAACGGCGCGACCGTCACCGACACCCGGACTCAACTGGGCCCGACCGTTGCCGTTTCCCGTCGCCTGACCACACCCGAAGGCGAAATGATGGTGACCGTGGTTGGCGAGATTCCAATCGGCACCGCCGAACGGATCGCCTTGTCGATGCGAAACGACAGTGCCGCCACCAGCAAGCAGTGAGCTGATTCCAGTCACTACCACTTCTTCGTCGAGACGGAGATGAAATGTTTGCTGAGCATTTTCATTTGCAAATAACCCGAAAATTTTTTATAGGTCAGAGCCTCACGGCTCTGGCCTTGTTGTTGTTCCTGGAATAAAAGCGCCAGCCTGTGGTTGCCGGTGATTCTTGTTCCATATCGCTTAAACCTGCTCGTCGTAACGGGAGCTGTATGTCGATACCTAGCTTGAAATCTTATCTGTCCATTTTCGCCACCGTGCTATTGCTCGGTCAGGCGGTGCCTGCTGCGCAAGCGGCCGACCTGCCGGACTTCACGCAACTGGTCGAACAAGCGTCGCCGGCTGTGGTGAACATCAGTACCACGCAGAAACTGCCGGATCGCAAAGTGAACCAGCAGATGCCGGATCTGGAAGGCTTGCCGCCGATGCTGCGCGAGTTCTTCGAGCGCGGCATGCCGCCTCAGCAGCGCTCGCCGGGCGGTGGTGGTCGTCAGCGTGAAGCGACATCGCTGGGCTCGGGCTTCATCATCTCTCCGGATGGCTACATCCTGACCAACAACCATGTGATCGCTGATGCTGACGAAATTCTCGTGCGTCTGGCTGATCGCAGCGAAATGAAAGCCAAGCTGATCGGCACCGACCCGCGTTCCGACGTGGCCCTGCTGAAAATCGAAGGCAAAGACCTGCCAGTACTCAAACTCGGCAAATCCCAGGATCTGAAAGCCGGCCAATGGGTTGTCGCGATCGGTTCGCCATTTGGCTTTGACCACACCGTGACCCAAGGCATCGTCAGCGCCGTCGGCCGCAGCCTGCCGAACGAAAACTACGTGCCGTTCATCCAGACCGACGTGCCGATCAACCCGGGCAACTCCGGGGGCCCGCTGTTCAACCTGAACGGTGAAGTGGTCGGCATCAACTCGCAGATCTACACCCGTTCCGGTGGCTTCATGGGCGTGTCGTTCGCCATCCCGATCGACGTGGCGATGGACGTTTCCAATCAGCTGAAGAGCGGTGGCAAAGTAAGCCGTGGCTGGTTGGGTGTGGTCATCCAGGAAGTGAACAAGGATCTGGCCGAGTCGTTCGGTCTGGACAAACCGGCCGGTGCGCTGGTTGCACAGATTCAGGATGACGGCCCGGCAGCCAAGGGCGGCCTGCAAGTTGGCGACGTGATTCTGAGCATGAACGGTCAGCCGATCGTTATGTCCGCTGACCTGCCGCACCTGGTTGGCGCACTGAAGGCTGGCGCCAAAGCCAATCTGGAAGTGATTCGTGAAGGCAAGCGCAAGAACGTCGAACTGACTGTTGGCGCCATCCCGGACGAAGACAAAGAACTGGATGCACTGCCGAAGTCTGGCGCTGAAACCACCAGCAACCGTCTCGGTGTTGCCGTGGGCGAGCTGACCGCCGAGCAGAAGAAAACCTACGACCTCAAAGGTGGTGTGGTGATCAAGGAAGTGCAGGACGGCCCAGCTGCCCTGATCGGTCTGCAACCGGGTGACGTCATCACGCACCTGAACAACCAGGCCATCGGCTCCACCAAGGAGTTCGGCGAGATCGCCAAAGCGTTGCCGAAGAATCGTTCGGTGTCGATGCGCGTTCTGCGTCAGGGTCGTGCGAGCTTCATCACCTTCAAACTGGCTGAATAAACCAGCGGCAAGGTAAAAAAGAAACCGCCTCGAAAGAGGCGGTTTTTTTGTGTCCGAAGATTTTGTGTTACTGGGTAAAACTCAGCCCATCATGTCCTTGATCATGCGTTCTTGCTCCATCAGCTCGCGCTGACGGGCATCGATGCGTGACGACAATGGGAAGTTGTTGCCGGCCTTGCGCTTGGCAAAGTCGAGTTGCTGAATCGCCTGACGGTAATCGCCAACCAGCGCGAAGTATTCGGCGCGAGCCTGATGCAAACCGATAATGTTGCCGGACAAACCACGTGTCTCGGCAACTTGGTACCAGACGTCCGGATCGTTGGGGCGCGACTTCAACAGACCTTCCAGTGCTTTCTCGGCATCGGCAGAGCGATTCTGCTTCAACAGCAAATCGACACGCACCTGGTTCAGCGGATAGTTGCCCGGATACTGCGTGAGCATGCGGTCAACACGCGATTGCGCGTCGGGCAGGCGATTGTTGGTGATGTCCAGATCGACTTGCGCGAGGTTGTAGATGATCTCGTTTGGCGATTTGGCCAGCAGTTGTTTCAGGTTCTCGCGAGCCTCATTCAACTGTCCACCCTTGATCTGCGCGATGGCCAGACCGTAGCGCGCCACATCGTTTTTCGGGTTTTCGTCCAGCTGCGCGCGGAAACGCTTGGCGCCAAGGCCCGGGGTTTCTTCGTAGATCAACTGCACGCGTGCACGAATCAGTTGATAGCGCATGGTGTCTTCGATGCCGCCCGGTTTCGCCTGTTCGGCGCGGTTGCGGGTATCGGCGATACGCGATTCGGTCACCGGGTGAGTCAGCAGAAATTCGGGTGGCTTGGCGTCGAAACGGTACTGACGCATCAAGCGTTCGAACATCGTCGGCATCGAGCGCGGGTCGTAACCGGCCTTTTCCAGATTGAGGATGCCGATGCGGTCGGCTTCCTGTTCGTTCTGCCGCGAGAACGTGCGTTGCGATTGAATCGCCGCTGCCTGGGTGCCGGCAATCGCGGCGATGCCGGCATCACCGCCACCGGCCGCCGCAATGACGATACCGGCCAGCAGCGCGGCCATCATCGGCACTTGCATACGCTGCGAGGCTTCGACGCCGCGAGCGAAGTGGCGTTGCGACAAGTGAGCCAATTCGTGCGCGAGTACCGAAGCGTATTCGCCCTCGGTCTGGGCATTGAGGAACAAACCACCGTTGACCCCGACCACGCCACCCGGCGCCGCGAAGGCGTTGAGCTGCGGGCTGTTGATCAGAATGAATTCGAGGCGTCGGTCAGTGACCTGGCTGGTCTCGACCAGTTTGTACACGCTGGACTCGACGTAGTCCTTGAGTTGCGGATCGTTGAGCTGCGAGACCTGGCTGCGCAACATCGCCAGCCAGGCGCGACCGAGTTGGTATTCCTGTTGCGGTGAGACGATGGCAGAACTGGCGTCGCCGAGTGACGGCAGATCGTCGGCAAAGCCTGGTGAGGCGAGCAGGCAAGCGAGCGTCAGCAGGGTAGGGCGCAGAAAAGTCATGCACAAAGCCTTAGAAGACAAAGACCTTACTGTAGCCGGACACCGGGCTTGCGACCAGATATTCTAGGCAGCTCGACTATCTCGACCGGAGTGACGCAATGACTGACGCTGTAGCCCATGACGTGGAACTGGACGCCAGTGGCCTGAATTGTCCGTTGCCGTTGCTCAAGGCGAAAATGGAATTGAATAAACTGCACAGCGGCGCGGTGCTCAAGGTGATTGCCACCGATGCCGGCTCGCAACGCGACTTCCGCACCTTTGCCAAATTGGCCGGTCATACGCTGCTGCTCGAAGAAGACGACGCGGGCGTTTACCGTTACTGGTTGAAAAAAGCCTGAAGCCGACAGCGTAAAACAACCTAAGGATTATTGATGTTCAAAGTGTTACGCGACTGGATTCAGCGCTACTTCTCCGACGAAGAAGCTGTGGTGCTGGCAGTGTTGCTGATTCTTGCCTTCACCGCCGTGCTCACCCTCGGCGGCATGCTCGCGCCGGTACTGGCGGGGATGGTACTGGCGTATCTGATGCAGGGCCTGGTGGTCACGCTCGAACGCCTGCGCGTGCCGGGCGGCGTAGCCGTGGGATTGGTGTTTGCGCTGTTTATGGGCGTGTTGATGCTGTTTATTGTCGTGGTCATGCCGCTGCTCTGGCATCAGTTGATCACGCTGTTCAATGAACTACCGGGCATGCTTGCCAAGTGGCAGTCGCTGCTGCTGTTGCTGCCGGAGCGCTATCCGCATCTGGTCTCCGACGAGCAAGTGCTGCAAGCCATCGAAGCGGCGCGCGGCGAGATCGGCAAGTTCGGGCAATGGGCGCTGACGTTTTCGCTGTCGAGTCTGCCGCTGCTGGTGAACATCATGATCTATCTGGTGTTGGTGCCGATTCTGGTGTTCTTCTTCCTTAAAGACCGGGCCATGATCGGCGAGTGGGTGCGCGGTTATCTGCCGCGTGAGCGCGCGTTGATTACGCGGGTCGCGCAGGAGATGAACCGACAGATCGCCAATTACATTCGCGGCAAAGTCATCGAGATCGTGATCTGTGGTGGCGTGACCTACATCGCTTTCGTCGCGCTCGGGCTCAATTACGCGGCGCTGTTGGCGTTGCTGGTCGGGATTTCGGTAGTGGTGCCGTATGTGGGTGCAGTGGTGGTCACCGTGCCGGTGCTGCTGATTGCGCTGTTCCAGTGGGGCTGGAGCGATCAGTTCATCTATTTGATGGCGGTGTACGGGATCATCCAGACGCTGGATGGCAACGTGCTGGTGCCGTTGCTGTTTTCCGAGGCAGTCAACTTGCATCCAGTGGCGATTATTTGCGCGGTGCTGTTGTTTGGCGGGTTGTGGGGATTTTGGGGGGTGTTTTTTGCGATTCCGCTGGCGACGCTGTTCAAGGCAGTGTTGGATGCTTGGCCGCGCAAGGAACCGGTGGTGGCGCCGCTGCTTTAAAGCAAAAGATCGCAGCCTTCGGCAGCTCCTACAGATTCGATTCCCGATCGCATATTTCGCGATGGCACGACTCCTGTAGGAGCTGCCGCAGGCTGCGATCTTTTGATCTTAGGCCTTGTTCAGTTCCTGAGCAGCAGCCAGAACAGCATCCACATGCCCCGGCACTTTCACACCGCGCCATTCCTGACGCAGCACACCGTCCTTATCAATCAGGAAGGTGCTGCGATCAACGCCCAGGTATTCCTTGCCGTATAGCTTCTTCAACTTGATCACGTCGAACAACTGGCAAACCGCCTCGTCCTTGTCGCTGATCAACTCGAAGGGAAATTCCTGCTTGCCTTTGAAGTTCTCGTGGGACTTCAGGCTGTCGCGCGAAATGCCGAAGACTTCGGTGTTGGCAGCCTTGAACGCTTCATGTTGATCACGAAAGCCCTGACCTTGAGTGGTGCAGCCCGGGGTGCTGTCCTTCGGATAGAAGTAGATCGCCACTTGCTTGCCCTTGAGGGCGGACAACTTGACGGTCTGCCCGCTGGTGGCAGGTGCTTCGAAATCGGCAACCGGTTGGTCGATGACAACGGCCATGAAAGCTTCCTTACATTGGGTTCTGTGGGCGCCAAGGCTCGATCAGTGCGTCGAGGTTCATCGCGTCGGAGAAATCGAGGAACTGGTCGCGCAGCCAACTGATCTGGGTGCCGGCCGGCAGGGTCACGGTGAACGTGGCGTTGAGCATGGTGCCGCCGGTCTGTGGTGCCTGATACGTGTCGCAGGTCAGGTTTTCCAGCTCGACGTTGTGATCCATGAAGAACTGGCACAGCTCGTTGATGATGTCCGGGCGATACGCCGAACTCACATAAGCCACGTACGGCAGGGCTTGTGGACGATTTTCCAGCGGCGCGCTGCGCACCACGTTGGCGGTGAAAGCGTGTTTCTTCGCCAGGCTCGGCAGACTGCCTTCGAGGCGGGCGAGGGCGTCCCAACTGCCGGTGATCTCGAGGATCAACGCGCTGCACTCGCCGTGGCGAGTCAGGCGGGAGGTGACCACGGCGCAGCGATTTTCATGGCTGGCGCGGCACAGGACGTTAGTCAGCTCCATGGGGTTGGCGCCGAGGGCACTGATGACAAGGAATTGTTCGCGAACTGTGGGGGTGGACATGCAGCATTCCTAAAGCGATGAGCGGTCGGTAGGTGACGGACGCTGGTGGCCGGGGCGCGCCTGTTCTGGCTGTCCATGCAATAGACCCGGCAAGCGCTCGCGGCTCGCTCCACTATAGCGGGAGCGCGTCGATGCGACGCAGGAACGGGGTCTGGGAGGCCGAAAAGGGAGGCTGAAACCCGGCGTACAAGCTGATCGGTACCGATCAAAGTCTGAAGGGTAGCGAAAAGCGCGGCCAAGGGGAATGGCGGCAGCGCAGTACTTCGCTTGTGCAAGCATCTTGGCGCCAGTACCATTACCGCTCTCTTTTTCCGGCAGGAGCGGTTTCATGATTGCGGGCAGTATGGTGGCACTGGTCACTCCCATGGATGCACAAGGGCGTCTTGACTGGGACAGCCTCAGCAAACTCGTGGACTTCCATCTCAAGAACGGCACCCATGCCATTGTCGCGGTCGGTACTACCGGCGAGTCGGCAACTCTTGATGTAGAAGAACACATCGCCGTCATCAAAGCCGTGGTCAAACAGGTTGCCGGGCGCATTCCGGTGATCGCTGGCACTGGCGCCAACTCGACCCGCGAAGCCGTCGAGCTGACCCGCAACGCCAAAGAAGCCGGCGCTGATGCTTGCCTGCTGGTCGTTCCGTACTACAACAAGCCGACTCAGGAAGGCTTGTACCAGCACTTCAAGCACATCGCTGAATCAGTCGACATTCCACAGATTCTCTACAACGTTCCGGGCCGCACCTCTTGCGACATGCAGGCCGAGACCGTGATTCGCCTGTCCACCGTGCCGAACATCATCGGTATCAAGGAAGCCACCGGCGATCTGAAACGCGCCAAAGCGATCATCGATGGTGTGAGCAAAGATTTCATCGTGCTGTCCGGCGATGATCCAACCGCCGTTGAACTGATCCTGCTGGGCGGCAAAGGCAACATCTCCGTGACCGCCAACGTCGCGCCGCGCGAAATGGCCGATCTGTGTGAGGCCGCGCTGAAAGGCGACGCCGACACCGCACGGGCCATCAACGAAAAACTGATGCCGCTGCACAAAGACCTGTTCATCGAAGCCAACCCGATTCCGGTGAAGTGGGCTTTGGTTGAAATGGGCCTGATGCACGAAGGCATCCGCTTGCCGCTGACCTGGCTGAGCACACCTTGTCATGAAACGCTGCGCTCGGCCCTGCGCCAGTGCAGCGTCCTGGTTTAATTGAGGAAGTACAACGCATGAAGCGAATGGCCGGACTTTCCGCACTTGCCTTGATTATCTCCAGCACCAGTGGCTGCGGATGGGTCTGGGGCCCGGAAGGTTATTTCCGTGACCGTGGTAGCGATTACCTGGAAGCGCAACAGACTGCACCGATGCAACTGCCACCGGATGTCAGCACCTCCAAGCGTCTGGATCCGCTGCTGCCGATCCCGCGCAACGTCGCTGATGACACCGCCAAGGGCGAATACGTGGTTCCACGTCCTCAGCCACTGTCGGCCATCGCCGATGCCACCGACTACTCGCTGCAGAAGAGCGGCGATTCGCGTTGGGTCATGGCCCAGCATCCACCGGCCGAAGTCTGGCCAGTGGCGGTGCAATTCTTCCAGGACAACGGTTTCCGTCTGGATGAACAGCGTCCGCAAACCGGCGAATTCACCACCACTTGGCAGCATTCCGATGAGCTGTCCGCGTCGATGGCCAAGCGCCTGAGCGCGGCCGGCGTCGCCACTGATAGCGAAACCCGCGTCCGTGTGCGCATCGAGCCAGGCGTGCAGCGCAACACCAGTGAAATCTACGTGGTCAGCGCCGAGCGTCCTGCCGGCAGCACCGCCGATGTCGATTTCACCAACCGCTCGGTCAACACTGGTCTGGACGCTGCGCTGGTCGACGACATGCTCGCAAGCATGAGCCGGATCTCCGAGAAGGGCGGTTCGGTGTCGATGCTCGCCTCGCGTGATTTCGATACGCCGAGCCGCGTCAGCCTCAGCGAAGACGGCAGCGGCAACCCGGTGTTGAACGTCGGTACCGATCTGGATCGTGCCTGGTCGAGCGTTGGCCGTGCACTGGAACAAGGCGAATGGCGCGTTGAAGACATCAACCGCAGCCTCGGCCTGTACTACATCAACCTGGCCGAAAAAGCCGAGAAGAAAGACGACAAGCCTGGTTTCTTCAGCAGCCTGTTCGGCAGTGCGCCGACCAAGGAAGAAGTTGAATCCCGTGCCGAGCGTTATCAGGTTCGCCTGAGCAAGGTTGGCGAGAACATTCAGGTCACCGTCGAGAAAAACATCAACACCGTCGCGCCGGCTGAAGTGGCGCGTAAAGTGCTGAGCGTGATTCAGGACAACCTGGGCTGATCAACCATGCGTTTTGCCGTTCTCGGCAGCGGTAGCCAAGGGAACGGCACGCTGATCGCCAGTGCTGATACGTATGTGCTGGTGGATTGTGGTTTTTCCCTGCGGGAAACCGAAAAACGCCTGTTGCGCCTGGGTGTGAACCCGGCGCAACTGAGCGCGATACTCGTAACCCACGAACATGCCGACCACGTGCATGGCGTGGGTTTACTGTCTCGGCGTTACAATCTGCCGGTCTACCTCAGTCGCGGCACACTGCGCGGGATGCGCAAACCGATTGAACCCGCAGGCTTGCTGGCCGGCGGCGAGCAACTGCAGATCGGTGCACTGAACATCGGGGTCATTGCCGTGGCCCACGATGCGCAGGAACCGACCCAGTATGTCTTCAGTGATCAAGAGCAGCGGCGCTTCGGCCTGCTGACCGATCTGGGTTCTTACTGCGAGCGGGTGCTGGACGGTTATCGGGATCTCGATGCGTTGATGATCGAGTCCAACCATTGTCGTGACATGCTGGCCCGTGGGCACTACCCGTACTTTCTCAAGCAGCGGGTGGGCGGCGAGCTGGGACATTTGAACAACCATCAGGCGGCTTTCCTGGTGTCCGAGTTGGGCTGGCAGGGTTTGCAACACCTTGTCCTGGCTCATCTGAGCAGCAAGAACAACCTGCCGCAGCTGGCCCGGCAATGTTTTGTCGACACCCTCGGGTGCGACCCGGACTGGCTGCAACTGGCCGATCAAGATTCAGGGCTCGACTGGCGCCACATCGCCTAGCCCACCTACTTAGCAAGCGGAGCCCATCATGGAAAAACGTGAAGAACTCTACCGCGGCAAAGCCAAATCGGTTTACAAGACCGACGACGCTGACCGCTTGATCCTGCTGTTTCGCAACGACACCTCGGCGTTCGACGGCAAGCGCATCGAGCAGCTCGACCGCAAAGGCATGGTCAACAACAAGTTCAACGCCTTCATCATGCAGAAACTCGAAGCGGCCGGCATTCCGACCCAATTCGACAAACTGCTGGCCGACAACGAAGTCCTGGTGAAGAAACTCGACATGATCCCGGTCGAGTGCGTCGTGCGTAACTACGCCGCGGGCAGCCTGGTCAAGCGTCTGGGCGTCGAAGAAGGCCTGAAGCTCAATCCTTACACCTTCGAACTGTTCCTCAAGGACGACGCCAAGGGCGACCCGTTCATCAACGAATCCCACGTTGTGGCGTTCGGTTGGGGCACCGCCGAGCAACTGGTTCGCATGAAAGAACTGTCGCTCAAGGTCAACGAAGTGCTGACCAAGCTGTTCGACGACGCCGGCCTGCTGCTGGTCGACTTCAAGCTTGAATTCGGCGTGTTCAGCGACGGCTCGATCGTCCTCGGCGACGAGTTCAGCCCGGACGGCTGCCGTCTGTGGGACAAGGACACCAAGAAGAAGATGGACAAAGACCGCTTCCGCCAGGGCCTCGGTGACGTCATCGAAGCCTACGAAGAAGTCGCCAATCGTCTGGGCGTACCGCTTTAATCGACGCAAGCATCTGATAGCACGAAGAAATTTTCGAAAGAGGGTTTGCTTTCGGTAAAAGTGTTGTTATGATGCGCGCCGTTGGAGAGATGCCAGAGTGGCCGAATGGGACGGATTCGAAATCCGTTGTACCTTCACCGGTACCTAGGGTTCGAATCCCTATCTCTCCGCCATTACATAGAAAAAGCCCCGTAGATGAAAATCTACGGGGCTTTTTTGTTTCTCGTGCAATTGGACTGGAATACCCTCGGTCAGGCGAGAATTGCTCCGATGTCGCGCAAGATGCCCGTTCCCACGAAACTCTCGGATTTTGCCTACAACCCTGTTTCGATTAACTCAATTATTCTGATCTCCGTGCCAAAAACACTCTAAATCCAGACACGACGACGCCGCTTTCCATTGATGGATAAGCGGCGTTTCTGCATTTATTGAAATGGGCGCTTCATGCATCAGCGAGATTAATCGCAGCTGCCAAATATCGGTGCGGTATCATGATGTAATACTATGAACAATAAGCAACTCGGTACTCTTCAAGCCGTATATTCAAGACCGACTCCATCTACGCTGGAATGGACACGTATAGAGTCTCTTTTCAAAGCGGTAGGCGCCAAAGCTGTGGAGGGTAATGGTTCGCGTGTTCGGTTTGAGTTAAGCGGGGTCGTTGCTACCTTTCATCGTCCTCATCCAGACAAAGAAGCAAAGCCCTACCAGGTTCGTGATGCTCGGGCTTTTCTAGAACAAGCAGGAGTCATTCCGTGAACGTGATGAATTACAACGGGTATGCTGCCCGTATTGAATACAGTGACGAAGATGGTCTGTTTGTTGGTCACATCGCAGGAATCAAGGATGTCGTGGGATTCCACGGTGAATCAGTCAGAGAACTTAGAGCTGCCTTCGAGGAGGCAGTGAGCGATTATCTGGAAACGTGTGCAAAACTCGGTCGAGTGCCTCAGAAGCCTTATTCAGGCAATCTGAGCCTGCGATTGGCGCCAGCCCTTCATGCCACCGTTGCAGTGAAAGCTCAATTGGCTCGAAAAAGTATTAATCAGTGGGTGGCTGAAGTGCTTGACCGGGAAGCACACGCCTGACACGGCATGCTCGGCAGGTGACTGAGCCTTACCGTCCGCGTTGCTCTGGGTTTTCCGCGACTCATGGAAAAAAAGCCCCACAGACCCAAAGCCTGTGGGGCTTTTGCATTTCTGCGGGATCTACATCACCCCGCACTTCCAGCCCGTCAAGGCTGCGAGTGGCCCAACTTGCGCTTGATCAGTTCATACACATCCTTATGCGTCGAGTTGTGCAGCGTCTTGTCCTTGCAGGCCGAGCTGAGGAAGGTTTTCACTTCTTCCTTGGCGTGCGGGTAGAGGCTGGCGACGTAGTCGGCTTCGTGTGCTTGTGTGCAGTTAAAGTGCATGTCGTCTTTCGCTTTGTCTCTGGCCATGTCTGCGGCTCCTTTTTGAGTGTGAATGATCGGGAGAAAACAGGGCCGGATGGCCCCCTGCGTTGCTGAGCGTAGGGGTGCAAACGGAGCCCGCCAGTCATTCGGTCAAAAAAGGAAGGAGCTGTAGGACGCTGCCTTTGATCGACTCACGCGGTTAAATTTCCTTGACCGGAGTTTCGCCCTGTACCGCTTTGATCAGCTCGATCACGTGTAGACAATCCGCTTTGTTCACGTACGATTCGCCGCTGGCGATGGTTTCGTGATTGCCCGCGCGCAGCCTCCAGCGCCATTGGCCTTTGCCGGTGGTCGGGGTGCCGCGGGATTGCCTGTAAATCTCGAAATACATTCAGTTCGCTCCATGCGATAGGCGTGTGCGCCAGCCTGTGTGGCGCATCGACGCAAGCCTAGCGCAGGCGGGTTTTTTGGCTACCGGACATTTGTTTCCAATCGTTGGCGGATGTTTCTGAAAGGCACAGACCAGAGCCCTCGAAGCGGTTGACGGTCAGCGGACGCATCGTGGCGATGGACGCCGCCCCCAACTGCTTTCTACACTGCCGGCAGTCTGGGGATCGGGGAGCAATGGATGAACCGCAATGAACTACGCAAGGCCGACATCAACCTGATGGTGGTGTTCGAGACCTTGATGCTGGAACGCAACGTAACCCGGGCGGCCGAGAAGCTGTTTCTTGGCCAGCCGACCATCAGCTCGGCGCTCAATCGCCTGCGCACGATGCTCAACGATCCGCTGTTCATCCGCGTCGGCCATCGCATGGAACCGACCGCGCGTGCCGAAGATATCTTCCGTCACCTCAAACCAGCGCTGGATTCGTTGTCGGTGGCACTCAGCCTGACCCGCGATTTTGATCCCGCCGTGAGCACCATGACCTTCCGCATCGGTCTGTCCGATGACGTCGAGTTCGGTCTGCTGCCGCCGCTGCTGCGCGCCTTGCGTCAGGAAGCGCCGAACGTGGTGTTTGTGGTGCAGCACGTCGACTACTGGCGCATTCCCGATCTGCTCGCCGCCGGCGACATCACCGTCGGCATCAGCCAGACCCGTGGCTTGCCGGCGAATGCCAAGCGCAAATTGCTGCGGCACATTCAACCGAGCATCCTGCGCGCGGATGCTTCCGACACACCGCTGACCCTCGATGAATATTGCGCGCGACCGCATGTGCTGGTTTCCCACACGGCGAATGTCAGTGGGTTTGCGGATGAGTGGCTGGCGGAACTGGGCCGCACCCGGCAGGTGGTGCTGTCGGTGCCGCAGTACAGCGCCTTGCCGGCGTTGCTGGCGGGCACCGATCTGATCGCCAGCCTGCCGGATTACACGGCGGCAGCGATGGCCACTTCGGGGTTGCTGTTCAAAGAGCCATTCCCGTTCAAGACGCCGACGCTGGACTTGTCGATGGTCTGGCTCAGCCACGTCGACAGCGACCCGGCCGAGCGCTGGCTGCGTTCCCGGCTGGAGCAGTTCATGAGTGAACGGCCCGTCACCGCCTTTTGATTGACAGGTAGGAGCTGCGGCACGCTGCGATCTTTTGATTTGGCATTTGAAAGATCAAAAGATCGCAGCCTCGTTTCACTCGACAGCTCCTACGGTGATAGATGGCCTTTGGCACATCGCCGCCGGCGAAGCTAACTCGCGTTTGCAACACGGCGGATTTGCGATAAGTCAGCTGTGTTATACGTACGACCTTTCTGCCGCCCGACTGGAGCCTCCCGATGCCACACCTGCACATGGAATACACCGCCAACCTGCCGCAGTTGAACGCCGACGTCGCGTTGATTCGCCTCAATAACACGCTGGTGGGTTCTGGTCAGTTCGCGGCGGAGTTCGATATCAAGAGCCGTGCGTTGAAGGTCGAAACCTTCAAGGTTGGCACGGCCATGAGCGAGCGCGGTTTTGTGGCGGTGAAGTTGGCGTTGCTCAGCGGGCGTTCAGCGGAGACCAAGAAACAGCTGTCGCAAAGTCTCTTGGCCGTGCTGCAGGATCTGTGCGAATGGCCGGCCGGTGTCGAGGTGCAGCTGAGTGTCGAGCTGATCGATATCGATCGCGAGTCCTACACAAAAACGGTCATCGGCGTGTAGGAATCAGGCCGCTTGCAGTTCACTGCACACCTTGACCACTTGTTCGCGCAGCCAGACGTTGGCGCTGTCCTGATCAACGCTCTGGCTCCATTGCATGTCGAGGGTAAACCCCGGCAAACCGTTCGGCGCCTCGCAGTGATTGAACACCGCATCGTTGGTCAGTAACCGCTGAATCCGCCGGGGCAGGGTGAGGATGAAATCGGTGCCAGTGATCATCTTCAAAGCCGCGCTGTAACTGTTCGAACGCGCGACGATCTGACGTTTTTGCGCCTGTCGCGCCAGCCAGCCATCAACCATATTCGTCGTCGACGTCCACGGCGTCGGGAACACATGCCGGCGTTCGGTAAACGCTTGCAGGCTCAGGCGCGGTTCCAGCGGCGTCGCGCGTTTATCGAAGACGCAGACCAGGTCATCTTCCAGCAACATGCGCGACTTCAAGTCCGTGTGGTGGCGGTGGAAGTTGGGGCCGAAACTGATGACCAGATCGAGGCTGCCATCGCGCAACTCATCGGCGGGCACATCGGTTTCGAACTTGTGCATGTTGACCATCACTGGCAAGTCATCGAAGTCGAAGCGCTTCAACAGGCGCGGCAAAATCAGTTGTTCGAAGTATTCCGGGGCGCAGATGTTGAAAGTGACCGCTTGCTGGCTCGGGTCAAATGTCGGTGCGCCGGCGTGGCAGAGGTTGATGCTTTCGAGGATTTTCTGCACATGGCCGTACATGCTGCTGGCCTTGTAGGTCGGGCGCATGCCGGTGCGGGTGTTGATGAAGAGTTCGTCTTCAAAACTGGTGCGCAGTTTTTTCAGGCAGTAACTGACGGTGGACTGACTGACGAACAACGTTTCCGAGACCTCGGTGACGCTGCTCTGCTCATACACGGCGATAAACACCATGAGATCCTGCATGTCGAGCTTTCGAAGCAAGTTACTGTTCAGCATCCGTTCCGTCCCGCTGTGCTCCTTGCGCTGAATCCGCGCAAACGTGTGCGAACGATCCTAACGGAACGATGGTACAAGGACAAAGGCTTGTAGGACGTTTCATGGACAGTTGTGGGACAGAAAGTTTTAGCAACACGACGTTACCGCTAAAACCGCTGAAAGCTGGCCAGAGGCCTGTAGCCCGATCACGGGAAGTGTTGCGAATAACGTCGCGGATCGAAGCGCAACACCATCAACGCCATGATCAGCATCACGCCGGTCAGCGACCACCATGCCCATTCGAAACTGCCCAGTTGATCGCGGATCATCCCGGCGATCAGCGGCGAGAGGCCGGCAATCAGATAGCCGATGCCTTGCACGAAAGCGGTCAGGCCGCCGGCGCGTTGCGGGTTGTCGAGGTGATCGAGGGAGACGATCAGGCTCATCGGAAACAGTCCGCCGATGCCCAGACCCAACAGGCAGGGCCACAACAGGCTGAAGTGTTGCGGGCTAAGGATCAGGCCGCAGAAACCGGCGATGATCAACCCAAGCAATGCGAACAGTACGATGCGTCGGTCGCGGCTGCGATTGGCGATGGCTGGCACTACCAGGCCGGAAATCACCTCCATGGCTGTCAGAAAACCTAACAGCAGGCCGGCGTTTTGTTCGCTCCAGCCTTTCTCCACGTAGTACGGCGCCAGCCAGGCGAGGACGCAGGTGTAGGACGCAGTGCCCAAGCCGAAGAAGATTGCGAGTAACCAGGCGCGGGAATGTTTGAAGAAGGTTTCTTTTCTGACTGAAGTGTTCGCGGTCGCAGGCAAGTTGCCGCGTTGTGCCCACCAGAACAGCAAAGCGAATATCGCCAGCATGGCCCAAACGGCCAATCCCATCCGCCAACTGCCGGTGCTGATGAGCACCAGCGGTGCGAACGACGCAGAAATGGCGGCGCCGCCCATGATCGAGGTGACGTACAAACCCATGCACAGGGCGACGTTGTCGGGGAAACGCGATTTGATCAATGCCGGCATCAACGCCTGAATCAGTGCAATGCCGATACCGGCCAGAATCGCGCTGACAATCAACTCGACGGCGGAATCGACAAGCAACCGCGACAACGTGGCCAGACCGATCAGCAGCAACGACCACAGCACCGTGCGTCGTTCACCCAGACGCTGGCTGATGCCGATGCCAAAAAACATCGCCAGTCCCATGGCCATCACCGGCAGCATGGTCAGCAGCGAGGCGAGGCTGAAGCTCAACGGGATGTCGCTGCGAATCGCCGACAGCAATGGCCCGACCGCCGCCATCGAAGGGCGCAAATTGAGGGCTACCAGCATGACGGCGAGCATCAACCAGACAGCGGGACGGGCAGTGGCGCGGACGTTTTCCATCATCAAACCTTGGGAAAGGGCAGATGATTAGGCGCGGCGCCCTATGATTCGGGGAAATCAGAAAACCCCCGGCCTTACCTAAAAATCAAATACCCGCCGGTTCCTGTAGGAGCTGTCGAGTGAAACGAGGCTGCGATCTTTTGACTTTGTCTTAACGGCAAGATCAAAAGATCGCAGCCTTCGGCAGTTCCTACAGGGGTTGTTAGCTGAATAAAAGCTGAACCATTCCCAAATACTCCACAAGTTTCAGACTTTGCTCTCAGTCCAACTAATCGTTGGCGTCTTTTTCACAAAAAATTGATGGTTGCCTGCCTAAAGTTTGTCATGCCTTGGTTAATGAATTTTTCACAACTAACCGAGGGTTCTTTTCAGGAACTGCCCCTTATCATGTTGAAGTTAAAAGCCGTGCGCCCGGAATGGGTGACGTTGATTGCCAGCGCCTTTCTTTTGATTGGTTTTAACGTTGTGCTCTGGCAGCACCTGTTTGACATCACCGCGTCAGACGGCAAGGGCATTGCCATGCGCGTGGCGTTTGGGGTGATGATCTTCGCGGCGTTCAACATCGTGCTGACCTTTGTGGCCTTCCGCCCGCTGCTTAAACCCGTGCTGACGCTGATGTTTTTGATCAGCGCTGGTGTGGCTTATTTCATGAGCCAGTATGGCGTCATGATTGACCCGGGCATGTTGCGTAACTTTGCCGAAACCAATGCTACGGAAGTGCGTGATCTGCTCTCGTTGAAGTTGTTTGTTTATATATTGTTTCTCGGTGTTTTGCCGTCTTTATTGTTGTGGAAATTGCCGATTAATTATCGACGCTGGCACCGCGAATTGTTGAGCAAGGTTATTGTCAGTGTGGCGTCGGTGGCGGTGATTGGTGGTGTGGCATTGGCCAACTACCAGGGTTTGTCATCGTTGTTTCGTAATCACCACGAAATTCGCTTGATGCTGGTGCCGAGCAACTACATTGGTGCGGCGGCCGGTTACCTGCGTGAGCAAGTGGTTTCGGCGCAGCAACCGTTCGTCAAAATCGGCGAAGACGCCGAGCGCAATCCCGATGTAAAACTTGAGCCGCGCAAATCCCTGACTGTATTGGTGGTCGGCGAAAGTGCCCGCGCCGAGAACTTCGGCATCCTCGGCTATAACCGTGACACCACACCAAAACTCGACAAGGAAACCGGGCTGATCGCATTTACCGACGTGCATTCCTGCGGCACGGAAACTGCCGTCTCGGTGCCGTGCATGTTCTCTAACATGGGCCGCAAGAACTACGATGCGAGCAAGGCAAAGAACGAGGAAGGCCTGCTCGACGTCCTCAAACGGGCCGGCATCGATGTGATCTGGCGCGATAACCAGTCCGGCTGCAAAGGCACGTGTGATCGCGTCACCGTGCAGGATGTCAGCAACCTGAAAGACCCGGCACTGTGCGCCCACAGCGAATGCCGCGACGAAATCCTGCTGCAAGGGCTGCAAAGCTTTATCGATCACCTGGACAAAGACACCGTGCTGGTTCTGCACCAGATGGGCAGTCACGGTCCGGAATACTTCAAACGTTATCCAAAGGAGTACGAGCACTTCACGCCGGTCTGTGAAAGTAACGCCCTGAACAATTGCAGCCGCGAAAGTATCGTCAACGGTTACGACAACACGCTGGTGTACACCGACCATGTGCTGTCGAGTCTGATCGATGTGTTGCGCAACAATCAGGACAAAGTCGATACCGCGATGTTGTACCTGTCCGATCACGGCGAGTCGCTGGGTGAGTACAACCTGTTCCTGCATGGCACGCCGTATATGCTGGCGCCGGAACAACAGAAGCACGTGGCGATGCTGGCGTGGTTCTCCGACAACTATCAAAAGTCCTACTCGGTCGACACCCATTGCCTGCAAATGAGCCGCGATAAACCGCTGAGTCAGGACAACCTGTTCCACTCGATGCTCGGTTTGCTCGAAGTGAAGAGTTCGGTGTATCAACCGGATCTGGACATGTTTGCCGGTTGCCGCGGATCAGTGATCGACGGCGTGCTGGCCAAGGACTGAAGCATTCCCGCTGTAGGAGCTGCCGAAGGCTCGGGCCGCGATCGGACGATCTTTTGATCTTCAAAAACAGGTTCAAAAGATCGCAGCCTGCGGCAGCTCCTACAGGTAATGGCCACGTTTGATCCTTCTGTCAGACTATTCTTGCCAATTGGCAGGACATTTCGTTACAGCTCTTGCCCTTCGCAGGCGCGTAAATCGCCGGTGGCGATATATACTGCGCGCCATTCTTCAAGGGAGAGCCGTGTGGCCATCGATATTCACTGGATTCGCGACAACGAAAGCCTCGCGCAGTTTTGCGCCGAGTGGCAGCAGCTGCCGTTCGTTGCCCTCGACACCGAATTCATGCGGGTCGACACCTTCTACCCGATTGCCGGCCTGTTGCAGATTGGCGACGGTAAACGCGCCTACCTGATCGATCCGCTGACCATCAATGCTTGGCAACCGCTGGCTGCGCTGCTGGAAAACTCGGCGGTGCTGAAAGTCCTGCACGCCTGCAGCGAAGACCTCGAAGTGCTGTTGCGTCTGACCGGTAGCCTGCCGGCGCCGATGTTCGACACACAATTGGGCGCGGCTTATCTGAACCTCGGTTTCTCCATGGGCTATTCGCGCCTGGTGCAAGCGGTGCTGGGCATCGAACTGCCGAAGGGCGAAACCCGTTCCGACTGGTTGCAGCGTCCGTTGTCCGACACGCAGATCAGCTACGCCGCTGAAGATGCCGTGCATCTCGCGGAAGTTTTCGTACAGCTGCGCCCGAAACTGTCCGACGACAAGTTCGCCTGGGTGCTGGAGGACGGCGCCGAACTGGTGGCCAACCTGCGCCGCGAAACCGATCCGTACGAGGTTTACCGCGAAGCCAAACTGGCGTGGAAACTCTCCCGTGCACAGCTCGCGGTATTGCGCGAGCTGTGCGCATGGCGTGAAACCGAAGCGCGTGCCCGCGACCTGCCGCGCAACCGCATCGTCCGTGAGCATTCGCTGTGGCCGTTGGCTCGCACGCAACCGGACAACCTCGCCGCGCTGGGCAAGATCGAAGACATGCACCCGCGTACCGTGCGTCAGGACGGTCAATTTCTGCTTGATCTGATCAAGCGCTCTGGCAGTGTGGGCCCTGATCAATGGCCGCCTGCCGTGCCGGAGCCGTTGCCGATCGAAGCTGCTGCGTTGATCAAACAACTGCGTGCGCTGGGTCAGGCCGAGGCCGAGCGCCTCGACATCGCGCCGGAACTGATGCTACGCAAGAAAACCCTCGAAGCGCTGGTCAAAAGTGGCTACCCCGAGGGTCCTTACCAATTGCCTGAGTCGCTGCGTGGCTGGCGCCGCGAACTCATGGGTCAGACGCTGCTCGACAGCCTGGCCACCGCCGGAGAACAGCCTTGAAACGTATTTGTTCCATCTACCAAAGCTCGAAGCGCAGCGGCATGTACCTTTACGTGCTGAAAAGTGATGCACTCGAGCGCGTGCCGGAAGCGCTGATGCTGGCGTTCGGCAAGCCGAAACATTCATTTGACCTGGTGCTGTCGCCTGAGCGCAAATTGGCCAGCGAAGACATCGTCATCGTGCTGGAAAACCTCGACAAGCAGGGCTATCACCTGCAAATGCCGCCGGCCGAGGACGAGTACATCGAGCACTTGCCCGAAGAGTTGCTGCGACGCAACGACCCGGTCTGATCTGCGAGGCCCTGTTCTGGGCCTCGATTAACCCTGGAACTGTTTTTACCGCGACGGTCGCCCGACATCCGGCGACCGTCTGCACGGTTTGCGAAAGGTTTGAAGATGCGCGTTCTGATTGCCGAACACGACCACGCGATATACGCCCGGCTGCTGCGTCAGGCAGTGCCCGAGCTTGAAGTGCTGACCAGCGGCGACTCCGCCGAACTGGCGCGGCTGGCCGCTGATTGCCCGGTGTGGCTGGGGCAGCCGGATCTGCTGGCGACCCTGTTGCGTCAGGGCCACCAGCCACAATGGCTGCAATCGACCTGGGCCGGCATCACGCCGCTGCTTGCCGATGGCTTGCGCCGCGATTATCGCCTGACCCGCGCCGTAGGCATTTTCGGCCAGGTGATGGCTGAATACGTTTTGACCTACATGCTCGGTCACGAGCGCGAGGTATTGGCGCGACTGGTCAGCCAGGTCGAGCGCAAGTGGGACAACCGCACCGGCCAGAGTCTGGTCGGGCGCAAGGTGCTGATCGTCGGCACTGGCGACATCGGCCAGAGCGTGGCGCAGTTCCTGTTGCCGTTCGGCGTCGAGTTGTACGGCATCGCCAGCAGCGCGCGCGCGCAGGCGCCGTTTGTCGAAGTCGGGTCGATGGCTGATCTGCCACGGCTGGTTGGCGAAGTGGATTACGTGGTCAATCTGCTGCCGAACACCGAACATACCCACGATATCTACGACGCGGCGCTGTTCAAGCAATTCAAGCCGACCGGGTTGTTCATCAACGTCGGGCGCGGTGTGGCCGTGGTTGATGCGGATTTGGTCGAGGCGCTGAAGGAAGGGCATCTGGCGGGCGCGGTAATCGACGTCTGCCGTCAGGAGCCGTTGCCGCAGCGTCACCCATTCTGGACGGCGTGGGGCTTGCTGCTGACCGGGCACAGCTCGGCACCGACTTCACCGGCGCTGATGGTGCAGCTGTTTGTCGACAACCTGAAGGCCTATCAGGCGAGCGAGGCGTTGCGCGGGGAAGTGGATTTCAATCGCGGGTATTGAGTTGGCATCAAAAGATCGCAGCCTGCGGCAGCTCCTACAGAGGTACATAATCCCCTGTAGGAGCTGCCGAAGGCTGCGATCTTTTGCTTTTAGAGGGTGAAGTCGCCTTCAGCTGCCAGTTCGCTCAGCGGACGACGCGGGCTTGGCTCTTCGCGTGCTTGCAGGTAATCCGCCAGCGTTGCCTTGTCACCCAGTTTGCCTACCGCAACAGCGGCATGCAGCGCATAACCTTCAGGAATATTCAGCTCCTTGCGCGTCAGCTCCTGATCGAAGCCGGCCATGCCGTGGGTGTGCCAGCCGCTGATGCTCGCTTGTAGCGCCAGATGGCCCCACGCCGAACCCGTGTCGAAGGTGTGCCACAACGCCGGGGTTTCTTCGGTCGCGCCCGGTGCAGTGAAGGTGGTTTTCGAAATCACGATCACCAGTGCCGACGCATGCTGCGCCCAACTACGGTTGAATTCATTGAGCAGGCCCAGATAACGCTGCCAGTTCGGCGTGTCGCGGCGCGCGTAGAGGAAGCGCCATGGCTGCGAGTTGTACGCCGACGGTGCCCAGCGGGCGGCTTCGAAGAAGCTCAGCAGGGTCTCTTCCGGGATCGCTTCGCCGGTGAAGGCGCGCGGCGACCAACGGTCGGTGAACTGCGGGTGAATGGCGTATTCGGCAACGCGAGGGTTGGCACTCATCGAGAGATTCCTGGCTACGTTTGAGTAAATGAATTCGAGGCAAAACCCTACTCGGCAGCGCTGAGGCTGACAAGCGCGATTTACCGACAGTCGCCAGCGCTTGGCCCGCGCGGCCCGGGGCACTAGACTGGCGGCCTTTCACCACCTGATGTTGATGCTTGAGCCATGGCCGCCGAAGTCGAACCGTTCTGGAAACACAAAACCCTTGATCAACTGGATCACCAGGAATGGGAATCGCTGTGCGACGGCTGTGGTCTGTGCTGCCTGCAAAAACTCGAGGATGAAGAAGACAATAGCGTCTATTACACGCGCATCGCCTGCAAACTGCTGGATCTGAACACCTGCCAGTGCAGCGATTACCCGAATCGCATCAAGTTTGTCCCGGACTGTATCCAGCTCACCCCGGGCCAGGCCGAAGAATTCAAATGGCTGCCGCCGACCTGCGGTTATCGACTGGTCAGCGAGGGCAAGGATCTGCCGTCGTGGCATCACTTGGTGAGTGGTGATCGCGAGGCGGTGCACCACGAACGAATTTCACAATCCGGGCGTATGCTCGCCGAAGGCAGCGTGCCGGAAGATGACTGGGAAGATCACCTGATTTTCCGCGCTGGCTAACGGGATTTCATGTAGCGAGGGAGCTTGCTCCCGAAATCGAGTGCGCAGCACTCACACAATAATTCTGACTGCCACAAGGAGTGGGTATGGCTGTGGGTTTGCTGCGAGTGCTGCTGATCGGCCTGCTGGTGTTCAGCGCACCAATCTGGGCAGCAAAAAAAGTCGATCTCGATTACCACGTACGTTTGTTGCCACAGAGCGATCAGGCCGAAGTGCGCCTGACCCTGGCCAAAGGCGAAGCCGTGCGCAGCCTCGATTTCGACCTTGGCGACGGCAGCCATTACAGCGACTTCAAAGCCGATGGCCAATGGCTGTTGACTCCCGGCAAACACGCGCGCGGCGTCTGGCGCCCGACCAGTGCCAAGGCCAGCCTGACCTACCGCGTGCGCATCAGCCACGGTCGCAAAAACGGCAGCTTCGACACCCGCATGACGCCGAGCTGGGCGCTGCTGCGCGGTGATGAACTGGTGCCGCCGGCCAAACTCGATCAGCAGGACGGCACGGAACTGGTCTCGCGCCTGCAATTCGAATTGCCCGATGGCTGGAAAAGCGTCGAAACCTCCTGGCCAAGAATCGGCAAAAACAAATTCCGCATCGACAACCCTTCACGCCTGTTCGACCGCCCGACCGGCTGGATGCTCGCCGGCAAGCTCGGCAGCCGTCGCACGCGTCTGGGCGAAACCGAAGTCACCGTCGCCTCGCCGCAAGGGCAGGGCATGCGGCGCATGGACGTGCTGACGTTGCTGACCTTCGTCTGGCCGCAGGTGCAGGCGGTTTATCCGCGTCATCCGGCCAAGCTGCTGATCGTCGGTGCCAACGACCCGATGTGGCGCGGCAGCCTCGGTGCGCATGAATCGATCTACGTGAACACGCGCTTGCCGCTGGTCAGTGAAAGCGGCAGCAGTGCGCTGATGCGTGAACTGGCGCAGGTGTTTGGGCGGATCAACGACGAGCAGCGCAGCGACTGGATCAGCGAAGGCTTTGCCGAGTATTACGCGATCGAACTGCTGCGCCGTGCCGGTGGCATGAGTGATGAGCGCTATCAGAGTTTGCAGGCGAAACTGGCCAGGGACAGCCAGAAAGTCACGACGCTGCGCGGTGAGCAGATCAGCCCGGCGCAGGTATCAAAAGCGGTGATTGTGTTGCAGGAACTGGATCGCGAGATTCGTTTGAAGACCCGCAATAAACGTTCGCTGGATGACGTATTGCGGGGAGCGATGCATTTGGGGACGGTGAGTACTAAAGAGTTTGTGCAACTGGCTGAGAGCGTGCTCGGCGAGTCTTCCAAAGTCCTTGAGACCGATTTACTGCAATAAGATCAAAAGATCGCAGCCTGCGGCAGCTCCTACAGGGGAAACGCATTCCACATGTAGGAGCTGCCGCAGGCTGCGATCTTTTTGCTTTTAAACCCCGGCTTTCGGCGATTTCACCGAATCATTCCCGGTCACTGTCGCCGAACTGGTCGCCGCTTCCGCATTCGCCTTCAGCTTGCTCAACTCTTCCCCGGCACGTTCGATCTTCGCCCTCACGTTATTCATGTCCTGACGGCTTTTCTCGATCAGGCTTTTCACCGAGCTGTGCCCGGTAATACCGCGAGCCATGGCCACGCCGCCAATCGCCACCTGAATCAAACCGAACACACCGCCACGGCGCAGGCCCTTGCCGACCATGATCACGCCACCGGCCAGTGAGCCGATGCGCTCCCAGCCTTCGACGTTCTGCTCGGAACGGCTCTGAAACGGGGTGGATTCGATACGTTCGACGCGTTTGAGCTCGGTCATGATCTTTCTCCAGGCTATGAGTAATGGATAAATAAGCTGACTGCGCGAGCGGTCAGCTTGTTCCATCGGATGTGCGACGCTTCAGCGGAATTTCGGCCCGGAGCGGGTGTTCAGGCCTTTGGCCATGCGGTCGTAGAGCACGACGTTGACGGTGGCAGCGAGGTTCATGCAGCCGGTGGTCGGGATGTACACGACGTCTTCGCACCAGTCGCGGATCTCTTTATCCAGCGAACCGTCTTCAGGGCCGAAGATGTACAGGGCGCGATCCGGGTGGGTGTATTCAGGTAGCGGACGGGCACCTTCGACCAGTTCCACGGCGACGGGGACGCAGTTGAGCGGGAGGATTTTTTTCAGATCATCGATGCCGATCAGCGGGATGTCGTAGTGCACGCGCTTGGTGTCGGTAACGAAGTCGGCGGCGCGTTCATAACGCTTGCCGGTGTAGAACACAGATGCCACGCCATAGCAGCCTGCGGCGCGCATCACCGAACCGACGTTCTCCGGTGATTTGGGGTTATACAAACCAATGCAGCTGTACCGTTTGTCTGCCACGAGCGGGGTGCCTTCGGGAAAAAGAGTGTGATTATACGGGGATAAGATCAAAAGATCGCAGCCTTCGGCAGCTCCTACAGTTGGATGGCGTACACCCTGTAGGAGCTGCCGAAGGCTGCGATCTTTTGCTTTTTAATCTTCTTTCTTCATCAACCCGGCCAGCGCGGCAAACGGGTTGTGCGTCGCCTTGGCAATCTTCGGCGTGCTCAGCGAGCCTTCGCTGAAGTACTGCTGATCGGTATAACGCGAGTGCTCGTTATCGTGGCAGTACAGGCACAACAGCTCCCAGTTCGAGCCGTCCTGCGGGTTGTTGTCGTGGTTGTGGTCGCGGTGGTGCACGGTCAGTTCGCTCAGGCGCTTGCCGGAAAATTCACGGGTGCAGCGGCCACAGACGTGCGGGTACATCTTCAGGGCTTTGTCGCGGTAGCCCATTTCCTTGTCGCGCTGGTTGTCGGCGAGGATGCGATCCAGCTTCGACGTGTTGGTTGGGGTGGACGAACTCATGGGTTCACCTTTGTAAAAGACTAATGACGGTTATGGGCAGAGTTTAGCTCAGCCTTTGAGCTTCTCGGCAATCCAGATCGTGTGGCGCGTGCCCTTGTTGCCGTGGGCGAAGACCTGGACCTCTTCGGCCTTGAAACCGGCCTTCTTCAATTTGTCGGAAAACAGTCGATCAGCGCTGGCTGACCACACGGCGAGCACGCCTTTCGGACGCAATGCCTTGGCGCAGGCATTCAGACCAGCGGCGGAGTACAGCCAGCTATTGGCCTTCTGGGTCAGACCTTCGGGGCCGTTGTCGACGTCAAGCATGATTGCGTCGAAACCATTCGGCTCGCTTTGCAGCACCTTGGCCACGTCTTCCTGACGGATCACCGTGCGCGGGTCGAGCAGCGGACGACCGGACTTCTCGCCGAGCGGGCCACGATTCCACTCGACCACGCCGGGCACCAATTCGGCGACCACTACTTCAGCGGTCTTGCCCAGATGCTTGAGCGCGGAGGCGAGGGTGAAGCCCATGCCCAGACCGCCGATCAGCACCCGCGAATCCGGCCGCCCGGAGACTTTGCGGCAGGGAATCTCGGCCAGCGCATCTTCGGAGCCGTGCATGCGCGTGTTCATCAATTGCCCGCCGTCGCCGCCCTGAATCTTGATGACGAAGTCCTCGCCATACTCGAACAGGCACAGGGCACCGCCGCTTTCGGGGATCGGGGTGGTGTCGAGCAGAACGAAACGTTTCATGGAAATCTCTACAAGGGGGAAGGCAAGCGGGCCCGTTGGGAGTAGCCTGAGCGCAGACTAGAGGCCAAACGGAGCCCTTGATGAAGCGCACCATTCTAACGGTCATTGCCCTGGCCGCGCTCTCGATTACTGCAGTGCAGGCGCAGCAGACCATTCCGGTCAGCCCGACGCCGCAGCCCGGCGCGCCCGGTACCGCAACACCAACACCTTATCCGCAGATCACGCCGATCAACATTCCCAAATCGGGTGCCGGCAGTGGCAGCCCGCCGCTGGTGCCGATTGAAATGCCGACTCCGCCGAGCAAGGATCAGCCTGTTCCCGGCATTGAACCGAGCGGCAGCAAGGCTAAATCGCCTGGCGGTTAGACCTGTTGTGCCGCCAGTTGGCCGTCGGCCATGCGCAGGCGTTTCGACAGCGAGACGGCGAGGGCGCGGATAATCTTCGCGGCGATCTTCGGCGCGTCGTTGAGCATTTTTTCCAGCGAGTCCTTGCCGAGGTTCAACAGTTGGCAGTTGCTCGCAGCGATGCAGGTGGCCGAGCGGCGTTCACCATCAAGCACTGCCATTTCACCGAAGGCGCGACCGCTGCGCAGGGTGGCCATGGTGATGACCTGGCCGTCGGGCCCGGTTTTCTGCACGGCGACCTGACCGGTGTGGAGGATGCACATGAAACTGCCGGCATCGCCCTCGCGGAAAATCGCCTCGCCTTCCGCCACGGTGCTGATGCTGAAGTAGCCCGAGGCGGCGGCGAAGTCGGCCAGTTGCAATTGATCGAACAGGCCACAGTCCATCAGCCAATCGCGGATTTCATTGTTCAGGAAGGTTGGTTCTGACATGTCGGTGCGGTCTTATTCTGTTGTCTCAGTATCAGGCTCTACACAGTCCCTTGTAGGAGCTGCCGAAGGCTGCGATCTTTTGATCTTGCCCCTCAAAAAATCGAGATCAAAAGATCGCAGCCTTCGGCAGCTCCTACAGGGATCTGTGGGTATCGGCCACAAGGGTCTGGAATTAAGACCCAAGTGACGGACGGAGTTCCTCAGGCCAGGCCCAAAACCTTGAAGACAAATGCATATTCGAGCGCTACGTCACGTAATCCCTGATAACGCCCGCTCATCCCGCCATGCCCGGCGCCCAGCTCAGTCTTGAGCAGCAACAGATTGTCGTCAGTTTTGCTCGCGCGCAGTTTCGCCACCCACTTGGCTGCTTCCCAATATTGCACGCGGCTGTCGTTGTAGCCGGCGATCACCAGCGTCGGGGGATAGGCCTGAGCAGTGATGTTTTCGTACGGCGCGTACGCCTTGATCCGCTCGTAAACCTCCGGCTCTTCAGGGTTGCCCCACTCGTCATATTCGGTGACGGTCAGCGGCAGCTCCGGGTCGAGCATGGTGTTGAGCACGTCGACGAACGGCACTTCGGCAATCGCCACGCCGAACAGATCCGGGCGCTGATTCAACACCGCACCAATCAACAGGCCACCAGCGCTGCCGCCGCTGATCGCCAGTTTTTCGGCCGTGGTGATGCCGTTGAGGATCAAGAATTCGGCGCAGGCAATGAAGTCGCTGAAGGTGTTCTGTTTGTGTTCCTGCTTGCCAGCGCGATACCACGCTTCACCCAGCTCACCGCCGCCGCGCACATGAGCAATGGCAAAGGCCATGCCACGATCGAGCAGACTCAGACGCGCGTGGGAGAACCACGGATCCAGACTGGAACCGTAAGCGCCATAACCGTACAGATACAGCGGCACCGGTTTGCCGAGCATTTCGCGTTTCATCACCAGGCTGATCGGCACTTGCGTACCGTCCGGCGCAGTGGCCCACAGGCGCTGGCTGACGTAAGCGTCGGCGTCGAACGGGCCGAGTACCGGAGTTTCTTTCAGCACGGTTTGCTCGCCAGTGGCGAGGATCAACTGGCGCACCTGAGCCGGGCGGTTCAATGCTTCATAGCGCAGACGAATGCGATCGCTTTCGAATTCCAGGCTGTTTTGCACATAAAGGCTGTAGGCCGCGTCTGGTAATTGCACGCGATAAGGCGCCAGGCCTTGTGGGTGAACTTCGATGATCGGCAGACCACCTTCGCGCAGGCTCAGGGTCATGGCTTCGGTGTTGAGGCTGACGCCGTCGAGCATCACCGTGTCGCTGTGCGGGATCAGGTTCTGCCACTCGGCTTCAGTTGGCGCGATGCCGGTATCCGGCGCCTGATACAGCGCGTAGTTGATGCCGTCGCGGTTGGTGCGGATAAACCATGTCCACGTGCCATCGAGCAGGCCGTGATCGACGTCGTATTCGTGATCTTCGACTCGTGGCGCCAGGCACGTGAACGGCAAGTGCGGCTGATTGGCATCGAGCACCCAGACTTCGCTGGTGGTCTTGCTGCCCAGCGACAGCAGTAATTGCTGCTCGGAGCTGGAACGGTAGCAATGCAGGAAAAAGCGACCGTCCGTCTCAGTGAAGACTTCTTCAGCGGCGGTGCCGTCGAGGCGATAGCGCAGCAGTTTGTGCGGGCGATGGGTGTCGTCGAGTTCGCCGAAGAAAAGCGTCAGGCTGTCGTTGGCCCAGGTCATGCTGCCGTCGCAATCCTCGAATTCCAGCTCACTGACCTTGTCGTTGGACAGTTCTTTGACGAACAGCGTGTAGATCTCATCGCCCGTGGCGTCGACGCTGTAGGCCAGCCGCTGATGATCGGGGCTGATGCTGAACGCGCCCAGCGAGAAGAACCCGCCATTGGCCAGTACGTTCGGGTCGAGCAAAAGCTGTTCGCGGCTTTCATCAAGGGTCAGGCTGTCGTCGGCCGGACGCGGGCAGCGATAGTGCCGCGCGTATTCGTCGCCAGCGGTGGTGCGCGTGTAATACAGGTACGGGCCCCATGGCGAGGGCAGGGACAGGTCGGTTTCGAGAATCCGGCCCTTGATCTCTTCGAACAGCGTTTCGCGCAGCTCGGCCTGATCGGCGGTTTGCGCTTCCTGCCAGGCGTTTTCAGCCTTGAGGTAATCAAGCACCGCGTCGGTGTCGCGTTCCTGCAGCCAGGCATACGGGTCGGCGCCGGGCGCCTTGTGGGCAATCGGAGCACTGCTGACATTGGCGGATTGGGGCATGGAAGGCTCTCGAACAATGTACGGAATAGGGGTTTTCGCAAATCCTGGAAACACTGCAACCTCTGTAGGAGTGAGCCTGCTCGCGATGAGGCCGGCAGCTTCAACATCAATGTCGACTGGCAGTCCGTCATCGCGAGCAGGCTCACTCCTACAGGTCTTGTGTCTATTGGGACAAGCCGGACGGGCGAAAAGTCGTTACTATAAGCGCCTCTTTGCCTGCCTTGCCATGGACACCATGACCGAGAACGACTATCTGATCGCCTGGGGCCTCTACGCCTTTGCCGCCGTAGGCTGCCTGTTGGTATGGATGCGCCTGACCACCTGGATGTGGCGCTACCTGCGCGAGCCGCTGCGGGTGCTGATGGCGGTGTTGCTGTTCAGCCCGACCATCATTGACCCGGTGAAAGCCAAAGTTGCGCCGTCTATCGCCATTACCGCGCTGGATCTGGCGTTCAAGGTCGGCAACAACGCGTGGCGAGCGATCTCCGATCTGTTCATGTACAGCATGATCGCCCTCGGTATTTACCTGATCTTCGTGTTGATCCGTCTGCCAATCGAACGCGCGTCCCGTGCTCGCCGCGAGCAGGCAGAAGCCGCCAAGGCTGCCGCCCGTGCCGATGATCGCGATGACGATCAACCGTTCGGCGGCGTCGGCGATGACCGCTACGGTCGTCCGCCCGTCCCGAGCAATCCGCAGCGCACGCGGGTCGAGCCGCGCCTGTAATCCCGAGAGTCCGCACATGTGTGAATTACTGGGCATGAGTGCCAACGTGCCGACCGATATCGTGTTCAGCTTCACCGGCCTGATGCAGCGTGGCGGGCGTACCGGCCCGCACCGCGACGGCTGGGGCATCGCGTTTTACGAAGGTCGCGGCTTGCGTCTGTTTCAGGATCCGGCGGCCAGCAGCGAGTCGGAAGTCGCCAATCTGGTGCAACGCTATCCGATCAAAAGCGAAGTGGTCATCGGCCATATTCGCCAGGCCAACGTCGGCAAGGTTTGCCTGTCCAACACCCACCCGTTCGTCCGCGAACTGTGGGGGCGCAACTGGTGCTTCGCGCACAACGGCCAACTCGCCGATTTCACCCCGATCAAAAGTTTCTACCGCCCGGTCGGCGATACCGACAGCGAGGCGGCGTTCTGCGATTTGCTCAACCGCGTGCGTGCAGCGTTTCCGGAACCGGTCGATATAGAAGAACTGTTGCCGGATCTGGTCGCGGCCTGCGCCGAATACCGCAGCAAAGGCGTGTTCAACTGCCTGCTCAGCGATGGCGACTGGCTGTTCTGCTACTGCTCGACCAAACTGGCACAGATCACCCGGCGCGCACCGTTCGGCCCGGCGCGCTTGAAGGATGTCGATGTGATCGTCGATTTCCAGGCGGAAACCACGCCCAACGACGTGGTCACCGTGATTGCCACCGAACCGTTGACCGAAAACGAAACCTGGACCCGCTACGAACCGGGCCAATGGAGCCTGTGGCGACGCGGCGAATGCGTCAGCCAGGGTAAGACCGAATAAGGATTGCGCGCCATGTTGCTCAGTTATCTACGGCTGGTGTTGTTCGCGGCGGGCCTGTTGATCGGTGTCCAGGTGCCGGGCTTCATCAACGATTACGCGAAACGCGTCGAAGCGCATCTGATTGAAGCGCAGACCGGATTGCGCGGCTTTCAAGGCACGGCTGATCAATTTTTCAAGGGTGATATGCAGGCGCTGGTCGCGCATTATCGCGCCAGTGAAGATCCGATATTCCGTAGCGATGCGGATAGCCTGAACACTTTGCTCACGCGTCAGGTGGCGTTGGACAAGCAGTTCCAGGCGATGCAGGGCCCTTGGTACATCCGCTTCCTGCAAGTGGTGCTGGCGGCGGATCCGGACATTCGCAAGGAAACCTGGAATGGCTACAGCTATCAGATTCTGCTGACCCCGGAAGCGATGATCTGGGGCATGAGCGGCGCGCTGTTGCTGTCGTTCGGGATTGAATGCGTGTTCCGTCTGATTGACTGGGTCGTGCTCGGCGGCCGACGCCTGCGCCAGAGCCGCCCGATCGAAGACCGCGACGTGCGCGGCCTCTGAAGATCGTTCCCACGCTCTGCGTGGGAATGCAGCCCGGGACGCTCCGCGTCCCAAAGCGGACGCGGAGCGTCCATTGAGGCATTCCCACGCGGAGCGTGGGAACGATCATGTAGGAGCTGCCGAAGGCTGCGATCTTTTGCTGTTAAGGGGTCAAAACCACATACCCATCACCAACCTTCTGCGCATACTCCGCCAACACCTGCTGACACAACGTCACAATTTCCTCGACCCACTCAACCCCCACCCGCCACGACACCACCACCTGCAAGTCCGGTGGCCGCTGATCGATGTCCAGCAAGGTCAATTCCCCCCGCGCCAGTTCCTCCGCCACCAACACCGGCGGCAGCACGCCAATCCCGAATCCATCGCGCAATAACCGGGTAATCGCCGACACCGAATTCACGCAATTCAAACGCGGCGCCATCACGCCGTTCGCCTGCATCAACGCCAGAAGATCCTGATGCGGTCGGGAGTTTTTCGAGTAGGTGATAATGCGTTCCTGCGCCAGTTCAGCGAGGTCGGCGTAGTCGCGGTTGTAGATCGAATTACTGGCGACGATCCAGCCCAGCGGATGGCTGGCCAGCTCTAGGCTGCGCACACTTTCGTGGCGCACCAGATCGGTTTGCAGAACGATATCGAGAAAACCTTTTTGCAGTTGATCGCAGAGGTTCAGCGAGGTATCCGCCACCAGCTCGATTTCCACGCGCGGGTACAGATCGGTCATCTGCGCCACCAACGGGCTCAGCCACGTGTGGATTACCGTGTCCATCACGCCGATGCGTACGCGACCGACCTTGCTTGAGCGCGTCTCGATCGATTGCTTCAGCGCCGACATGGTGTCGAGCATCTGCTCGGCATAGTCGAGCACTTTTAGGCCTTCGGGCGTCAGGCTGACACCGCGCGAATCACGCAGAAACAGCTTCACCCCCAGCTCGCCCTCCAGCACCGCAATGCGGCTGGAAATCGATGCCTGGGTGGTGAACAGCTTGTCGGCGGTCAGGCGAAAACTTTTCAGGCGGGCGACCCAGACAAAGGTCTCGAGAAACTTCAGGTTCATGGGCAAGGCTCGGGTGACAAATTTTTCTTATGCCTAAGGCGGGTTTTTATTCGTTGGACGCAGCACGCCCGGGCGACGAAAAATCGGCGCATCCGGTTCCCACGATAGGCGTCGTCGGGGCTACGAACAAGACCAATAAAAAAACTGCGGAGATAAGCCATGAGTGCTCCCGACACCCTAGAAGCATCCCCGGCACCGGCGCGTCCGGGGCCGTTCGACTGGTATCGCAACATCAATCAGCAGGAGCGCCGCACCTTCTGGAGCTGCAAGATCGGCTACGGTCTGGACGGCATGGACACGCAGATGCTCAGCTTCGTCGTGCCGACGCTGATTGCGATGTGGGGCATCACCACCGGCGAGGCCGGGCTGATTCATACCAGCACGCTGATTGCTTCAGCGATTGGCGGTTGGGTCGCCGGGATTCTCTCCGACCGCATCGGCCGCGTGCGCACCCTGCAACTGACGGTGCTGTGGTTCGCCTTCTTCACCTTCCTCTGCGGTTTCGCGCAAAACTACGAACAACTGCTGATCGCCCGCACCTTGATGGGCTTCGGTTTCGGCGGCGAATGGACGGCCGGCGCGGTGCTGATCGGCGAGGTGATCCGCGCCAAGGATCGCGGCAAAGCGGTGGGCATGGTGCAATCCGGGTGGGCGCTGGGCTGGGGGCTGACGGCGATTCTGTATGCGCTGCTGTTCTCGGTGTTGCCACCGGAAGACGCCTGGCGCGCGCTGTTCATCCTCGGCATCGTACCGGCGATTTTTGTGATTTTCGTCCGCCGTCTGGTCAAGGATCCGGAGATCTATCGCGAAGCCAAGGCCCGACAAACGCCGGAGAATCAATCGAAGTTTTACGAGATCTTCGCCCCGGGCATGCTCTTCACCACGTTCCGCGCTTCGCTGCTGACCACCGGTGCGCTGGGCGGGTATTACGCCATCACGTCGTGGCTGCCGACCTTCCTCAAGAACGAACGCGGTTTGAGCGTACTCGGTACTGGCGGTTATCTGGCGATGGTGATTGTCGGCTCTTACGTCGGTTACGTGATCAGCGCCTATCTGACCGATCTGCTCGGCCGCAAAAAGAATTTCATTCTGTTCGCGGTCGGCTCGTTCACCATCGTTTTGCTCTATACGCAATTGCCGGTGAGTAACGGCGTGATGCTGTGGCTGGGCTTTCCGCTGGGCTTCTTTGCCTCAGGGATTTTCAGCGGCATGGGCGCGTTTCTCACTGAGCTGTTTCCGACGCGGATTCGCGGTTCGGGGCAGGGTTTTTGCTACAACATCGGGCGGGCGCTGGCGGCATTGTTTCCGCTGCTGATCGGTTTGCTTAGCCAGACCGTGCCATTGAGTGTCGGCATTGGTGCTTTCGCGGCGGTGTCTTACGGCGTGGTGATTATCGCGGCATTGAGCCTGCCGGAAACCCGTGGCAAGCAACTCGATGCGCAGTAACTGATAACCTGCGAAGCACAGTCCTACCGATAAAAAGACAAGCCCCTACAGGAGTGTTCACCGTGAGCCGCCTGCTATTGAATTGCGACATTGGCGAGAGCTTCGGCAGCTGGACCATGGGTCTGGACGCCGAGGTCATGCCCTTCATCGATTGCGCCAACATCGCCTGCGGTTTCCATGCCGGCGACCCGAGCATCATGCGTAAAACCGTCAGCCTGGCGTTGAGCCACGGCGTGAAAATCGGCGCGCATCCGGCTTATCAGGATCTGGTCGGTTTCGGCCGCCGTTCCATGGCGTATTCGGCGCAAGAGCTGCAAGACATCCTGCATTACCAGATCGGCGCGCTCGACGGCATCTGCAAGGCGCAGGGTGGCCGGGTCAGTTACGTCAAACCGCACGGCGCGATGTACAACGACATGATGGCCAACCCGGCGCAATTGCGCGCGGTGATTCAGGCCGTGGCCGCTTACGACAGCAGCCTGCCGCTGATGTTGATGGCCACTCGCGACAACTCGGCCGCGCAGCAAATGGGTGATGAGTATGGCGTGACGTTGTGGTTCGAAGCGTTCGCCGACCGCGCCTATGACAGCGCCGGCAAACTGGTTTCGCGACAACTGCCGGGTGCGGTGCATCACGACCCTGAAAAAATCATCGAGCAAGCGCTGACCATTGCCCGTGGCGACAACCTCACCGCCAGCGATGGCAGTGCGTTGCGCCTGCACGCCAACACCCTCTGCGTACACGGCGACAACGCCAGTTCGGTGGCCGCCGTGCAGCGTATTCGCGAGGCCTTGAATCAGCAGGACGCGCAATGAACCCAAGGATTGAAGTGGTGGCACTGGATTGCCTGATGCTGCGTCTGTTCGATGAAATCGCTGAGGCCAACATGCCCTGGATGCTCGCCGCCAGTGAGCGCTTGCGTACGGCGTTTGGCGCGCAATTGATCGATCTGGTGCCGTCGTACACGACGCTGATGGTGCATTACGATTTGACTGTTTTGAGCCCGAATCAGGCGCGGGAATTGATCGCTGAGGCGCTGATTGATCTGTCGCCGAATTCACGATCCGCCGGTCAATGTCATGTGCTGCCGGTCTGGTATGACTTGAGCGTCGGGCCGGAGTTGAGCTTGCTGGCTGAGCGCAGTGGACTCGCGGTGGATGAGGTGATCCGTCGCCACAGCGGCCGCGAATATCAGGTGTTCGCTCTCGGCTTCGCGCCGGGTTTTGCCTTTATGGGTTTGGTCGAAGAAATCCTCGCGGCGCCACGTTTGAACACGCCGCGCAAGAAAGTCGCCGCCGGCAGCGTCGGTATCGCTGAGCGGCAAACCGCTGCCTATCCCGTGGTCTCGCCCGGTGGCTGGAATTTGATCGGTCGTACGCCGGCGAAACTGTTTGACCGTCATCGCGAGGGCTACAGCCTGATGCAACCCGGCGACACCGTGCGTTTCGAAGCTGTGAGCCATGCCGAGTTCATCAATCTGGGCGGCGACGACACGCCACTGGAGGCGCAGGCATGAGCCGATTGGCGATTGAGGCGAGCACGGCGCTGTGTTTGTTGCAGGATGCCGGGCGATTTGGTGTGCGGCATCTGGGCGTGACTCAGGGCGGCGCGGCGGATTGGAATTCCATGAGTTGGGCCAATTGGCTGCTGGGCAATGGGCTGGATGTACCGGTGATCGAAATCACCCTCGGCGGGTTTGCGCTGATCGCCGAAGAGGATTGCTTGCTGGCGCTGGCCGGGGCGGATCTTGGCGCGCAGATCGATGGTCAGCCGTTGGCGCCGTGGCGCAGTTTCAAATTGGGCAAAGGGCAGAAATTGCAGTTCACGCAGCCATTGCTCGGTGCCCGGGCGTATCTTGCGGCGCCCGGTGGATTTGACGCGCCGAAGGTGTTGGGCAGCAGCGCGACGGTGGTGCGTGAAGAACTCGGTGGACTCGACGGCATGGGCTTGTCGTTGTCCAAGGGTTCAACGCTGAGTTATCACGGGGAATCGTTGCTGGTGCGGGAAATGCCGTTGGCGTTGCGGCCGGATCTTAAATCGAGTGCACCGCTGGATCTGGTGCTCGGCGCGCAGATTGGTCAGTTCAGCGGGCAGAGTCTGTTTGATGTGTTTAACAGTGCGTGGACGCTGGACAGTCGCGCTGATCGCATGGGAATTCGCCTGCTGGGCAAGGCTTTGCAGTATCAGGGACAGCCGATGATTTCCGAGGGAATTCCGTTGGGCGCGGTGCAGGTGCCGCCGGACGGACAGCCGATTGTGTTGCTCAATGATCGGCAGACGATTGGTGGCTATCCGAGATTGGGGGCTTTGACGCCGCTGGCGTTGGCGCGGCTGGCACAGTGTTTGCCGGGGATGCAGGTGCGGTTAAGGCCGGTGGTGCAGGATGTCGCACATCGCGAACATATCGAGTATTTGCAGAGATTTGGCTGAAGATCAGAAGATCGCAGCCTGCGGCAGCTCCTACAGGGGAACGCGAATTTGATCGTTCCCACGCTCCGCGTGGGAATGCCGCCCGGGACGCTCCGCGTCCCTGTGACGCAGAGCGTGGGAACGATCTGGTCGTCATTTGGACAAAAACCGCATCCCTTCCTCAAGCCCACGCAGCGTCAACGGATACATCTGATCCTCAATCAAATCCCGCACGATATTGGTCGACGAGGTATACCCCCACGTATCTTTCGGATACGGGTTAATCCAGATGAGCTTCTTGTACTTCTCCATAAACCGCTGCATCCACACATAACCCGGCTCTTCGTTCCAGTGCTCGACACTGCCGCCGGCCTGGGTGATTTCATAAGGCGCCATCGCCGCGTCGCCAATGAAAATCACCTTATAGTCAGCGCCGTACTTGTGCAGCAGATCCTGGGTTGAAGTGCGCTCGGAAGTGCGGCGCATGTTGTTCTTCCACACCGATTCGTAAACGAAGTTGTGGAAGTAGAAGTACTCCAGATGCTTGAACTCGGTCTTACAGGCCGAGAACAGCTCCTCACAGATCTTCACGTGCGCGTCCATCGAACCGCCGATGTCGAACAGCAACAACAGCTTCACCGTATTGCGCCGCTCCGGGCGCATCTGAATGTTCAGCAGGCCCGCGTCTTTGGCGGTGTGATCGATGGTGCCGTCGATATCAAGTTCTTCCGCCGCGCCCTGGCGAGCGAATTTACGCAGACGACGCAGGGCAACCTTGATGTTGCGCGTGCCCAGTTCCACCGAGTCGTCGAGATTCTTGTATTCGCGCTGATCCCAGACTTTTACCGCTTTGCCCTGACGCTTGCCGGCATCGCCCACCCGAATGCCTTCCGGGTTGAAGCCGCCGGAGCCAAACGGGCTGGTGCCGCCGGTGCCGATCCATTTGTTGCCGCCGGCGTGGCGTTCCTTCTGTTCTTCCAGACGTTTCTTGAACTCTTCGATCAGCTTGTCGAGACCGCCGAGGGACTGGATCTGCGCGCGTTCCTCGTCGCTCAGCGAGCGCTCGAACTCCTTGCGCAGCCACTCTTCGGGAATCAGCGCCTGTAAATGATCGTCGAGCTTTTCGAGGCCATTGAAGTAGGCGCCGAACGCACGGTCGAATTTGTCGAAATGACGTTCGTCCTTCACCAGAATCGCCCGCGACAAGTAATAGAACTCGTCCATGTCGGCGAAGGTCACGCGCTGTTTCAGCGCGTTGATCAGGTCGAGCAGTTCGCGCACCGACACCGGCACCTTGGCTGCACGCATTTCATTGAACAGGTTGAGCAACATGGCATCAGCCTCTTAGCGGGTGCCGCGACGGCTCATGAACGCCAGACGCTCAAGCAACTGCACGTCCTGCTCGTTCTTCACCAAAGCACCGGCCAGCGGCGGAATCGCCTTGGTCGGATCGCGTTCGCGCAGCACCGCTTCGCCAATATTGTCGGCCATCAGCAGTTTCAGCCAGTCGACCAGTTCCGAGGTCGACGGCTTCTTCTTCAGGCCCGGCACTTTGCGCACATCGAAGAACACGTCCAGCGCTTCGCTGACCAGATCCTTCTTGATGTCCGGGTAATGCACGTCGACGATTTTCTGCAGGGTCGGGCGATCCGGGAAAGCGATGTAGTGGAAGAAGCAGCGGCGCAGAAAGGCGTCCGGCAGCTCTTTCTCGTTGTTGGAGGTAATGATGATGATCGGGCGCTTCTTGGCCTTGATGGTCTCGTCGATCTCGTAAACGTAGAACTCCATCTTGTCGAGTTCTTGCAGCAAGTCGTTGGGGAACTCGATGTCGGCCTTGTCGATCTCGTCGATCAGCAAAATGACCCGCTCTTCGGACTCGAAAGCCTCCCAGAGCTTGCCTTTCTTCAGGTAGTTGCGCACGTCGTGGACTTTTTCAGTGCCCAGCTGCGAGTCGCGCAGACGGCTGACCGCATCGTACTCGTACAAGCCCTGATGGGCCTTGGTGGTGGATTTGATGTGCCAGGTGATCAGCTTGGCATTAAACGATTCGGCCAGTTGCTCGGCGAGCATGGTCTTGCCGGTGCCCGGCTCGCCCTTGACCAGCAGCGGCCGCTCCAGGGTGATGGCGGCGTTGACCGCCAGCTTCAGGTCATCGGTGGCGACGTAGGCCTGGGTGCCTTCGAACTTCATCTGCTAATCCTCGAACGGTAACGCCGACCTGAACGGGCAGGGCGGGGGCGAAATAATCGGATGCCCGACTATAACGCGCAGGCCGGTCGACTGTGAACGCAGACGGCTTATTCAGTCTCTGAATGGGGCGTCACATGTTGACTCAGTCTCGGCGCATGGCCAGTATTTTTACCCGGTTGATTCGGCGATAGCCTCTGAACACACCGCATGACTTGCGGCAAAAGGGCTTTCTGTGGCGAGGGAGCTTGCTCCCGCTGGGCTGCGAAGCAGCCCCATCCCGTTCACTCGGAGGCTTTTAATACATGTCGAGCATAAAAAGACCACGCTTGTCCGCTGCCGTAGCGCTTACAGACCGCCGACTCGCACTGACCTTTTGCGATAGCCGGCAAGTAACAGTCGATTTGAGTTGCGATATCCAAACATATCCAGGACTCGCCCCATTACTCGATCCGATAGTCTTTGCAACTGCTCGTCTGGCAGATAATGGCTGGACTGTTGAATGGTTGGCCGCAGATATCCAGATCGGCGCAGATACCTTTTATCGGGATGCATTTCGCCCGTAAATCCTAACCCGCATCCGGCTTGGGCCGTTCATACCGCGCATTGAATGCCTGAACAAAGCCATTACGCAAAATCTGCAAAAACGCTTCAAACGCGCTGATATTTTGCTGATGCACATTGCCGCTCAGCTCAACCTTGGTCGCGAACTGGTTTTTCGCCTGATTCTTCAGCACGGTTTCCGTGCCGCCGACCAGCGCTTCCCAGACGGAGCGGAAGATGCTTTTGTTCTTGTTTTCCACGTCCTGCTGCCAGTTGAACACTTCGACGTCACGCAGCAGGGGTTTGATGTAGCCGTTGACTTGCGCCTTTTTGGCTTTGGCTTCAATCACTACATCGCCGTGACCTGCATTGAAGTCGAACTTGCCGTAGGCCGAAGCGAAGTCATTCATGCTTTTGAGTTCGATGTCTTTGGCGCGCAGACGGAATTCGAAGTCTTCAAAATTGCTCAACGGATCGAAGGTGGCGGTGGTTTCCAGCGGTGCGTGGCCGAGTAGCAAGGCTTTGCCTTCGAAACGGGCGTCGCGTTTACCGTCCTTATCGACCACGTTGGTCAGGTTGTAGATGCTCGCGTTGACGTCAGTGGCATTCATGTTCACCGGCGGTTTGGAGTTGAAGTTGCGGAAACTGATGCGACCGTCGTTGATTTGCACTTCGTCGAGGGTGATGGGCAACAACTTGCCCAACTGCTCACGCCAGTCGGTGCCTTGACCGGTTTGGGAATTCTGTTTGTTGGCGCCACCGTCGACGAAGTTGATTTCAGGTTTGAAGAACTTCACTTGAGCGACGACGGCATGGTCGTACCACAGCGAGTGCCAACTGACTGAAAGGTCGATCAACGGTGCGTTAACGAACGGCACCGGCACTTTGCCGTCGACTTTGACAATCTTCAGACCGTTGATTTTGTAGGCGCCGCGCCACCACGCCAGGTCAACATCGGTGATCTGACCACGGTAATCGCCCATGTTGGCCAGTTTGTCATTCAGGTAATCGCGCACCACGTAGGGCAGGGCGATGTGCAGCGCGATCAGCAGCACGACGATTCCCGCAAAAGTCCATAGCGGCCAACTGTAACGACGTTTCATGGTGACAATTCCCGAACGATGTAAAGCGATTGACTACTACGTGTTGCAGACGTTCGCCTCGACTGGACTGTGATGGGCAACAGGCATACCTTGGAGCGCTGAATTCAACGCTGCATAAGGACCCAGCCATGAGCCGTATTTTTGCTGACAATGCCCATTCCATCGGCAACACGCCGCTGGTGCAGATCAACCGTATTGCGCCGCGTGGCGTGACCATTCTGGCCAAGATCGAGGGGCGCAACCCCGGTTATTCGGTGAAATGCCGGATCGGTGCCAACATGATCTGGGACGCCGAAAGCAGCGGCAAACTCAAGCCCGGCATGACCATCGTCGAGCCGACCTCGGGCAACACTGGCATCGGCCTGGCCTTCGTAGCCGCCGCTCGCGGTTACAAATTGATGCTGACCATGCCGGCCTCGATGAGCATCGAGCGCCGTAAGGTGCTCAAAGCATTGGGCGCTGAACTGGTGTTGACCGAACCGGCCAAGGGCATGAAAGGCGCGATCGAAAAAGCCGCTGAAATCGTGGCCAGTGATGCCGACAAATATTTCATGCCAGCGCAGTTCGATAACCCGGCCAACCCGGCCATTCATGAAAAAACCACCGGCCCGGAAATCTGGAACGACACCGATGGCGCTGTCGACGTATTGGTGGCCGGCGTCGGAACCGGCGGAACCATCACCGGTGTTTCGCGGTATATCAAGAATACCCAGGGCAAACCGATTCTCTCCGTGGCCGTGGAGCCGGTGTCCTCACCGGTGATCACGCAAGCGCTGGCCGGTGAAGAGATCAAGCCGAGCCCGCACAAGATTCAGGGTATCGGCGCAGGTTTTGTGCCGAAAAACCTCGATCTGTCGATGGTAGACCGGGTTGAGTTGGTGACTGATGATGAGTCGAAAGCCATGGCCCTGCGTTTGATGCAGGAAGAAGGGATCTTGTGCGGGATCTCCTGCGGTGCAGCGATGGCGGTTGCCGTGCGTCTGGCGGAGACCCCGGAGATGCAGGGCAAGACCATCGTCGTGATCCTGCCGGACTCAGGCGAACGTTATCTGTCGAGCATGTTGTTCAGCGACCTGTTCACCGAGCAGGAGAATCAGCAGTAATCTGGATTGATTCAGGTCAGCCAAGGTTCAGGATCGTTATGTTAATAAGCGCTTTATTGCGCATTGCTTAACACTGAATCTTGGAATGGACGGGTTTTTCCCGACGCCGGTAGTGTTTATCATGGCCGGCTGCCATGCCGGGTAAATGGCATCGCAGCGTCGTTTTTTATCAAGGAGTTGTGGATGACCGTTTCGTTTGCCGCCAAGGCGTTTGTGCTGTTGCTGTTTCTCGGCAGCACGCTCTATGTGCATTTGCGCGGCAAGGCGCGTTTGCCGGTACTGCGTCAGTTCGTCAACCATTCGGCGCTGTTCGCTCCGTACAACGCCTTGATGTACATGTTCTCTGGCGTGCCGTCGAAGCCTTATCTGGATCGCAGCAAGTTTCCAGAGCTGGACGTGTTGCGCGACAACTGGCAAACCATCCGCGACGAAGCCATGCACCTGTTCGACGAGGGCTATATTCGCGCCGCCGAGAAGAACAACGATGCCGGTTTCGGTTCGTTCTTCAAGAAAGGCTGGAAGCGTTTCTACCTCAAGTGGTACGACAAACCGCTGCCTTCAGCCGAAACCCTGTGCCCGAAAACCGTGGCGCTGGTCAGTGCGATTCCGAATGTAAAAGGCGCGATGTTTGCGTTGCTGCCGGGCGGTAGTCACCTCAACCCGCATCGCGATCCGTTTGCCGGCTCTCTGCGTTATCACCTCGGCTTGTCGACGCCTAACTCGGACGATTGCCGGATCTTCGTCGACGGTCAGGTTTACGCCTGGCGCGACGGTGAAGACGTGATGTTCGATGAGACCTACGTGCACTGGGTTAAAAACGAAACCGAGCAAACCCGCGTCATTCTGTTCTGCGACGTCGAACGTCCGCTGAAAAACCGCTTCATGACTCGCATCAACCGTTCGATCAGCGCCTGGCTCGGCCGCGCGACTGCGCCGCAGAACCTCGATGATGAACGCGTGGGCGGGATCAACCAGGCTTACGCCTGGAGCAAGAACTTCAGCGACAAATTCAGCGGCGTTGTGAAACAGTGGAAGCGCCGTAATCCAAAGGCTTACCGTGTGGCACGACCGGTATTGGCGGTAGTGGTGTTGACGTTGTTGGGGTATTGGTTGTTTGGCTGAGGCTGGATATTGAAATGAAAAAACCGCTCTTTGGGAGCGGTTTTTTATTGGAAAACTTACAGGCGACCTGCTGCGAGTACACTCGGCTCTTCTGTGTCAGTACCGGTTTCCAGTAATTTCAGAAGCCGGTTTTGGCTTGCAGTCAGAAGCACCTCTCCAGATTTTTTGCTGCGGGGAAGAGATCCCTTTCTAGTGGGAGCCTTTTTCTCGGATTTGCTCATGTTTCCACCACTATTGATCGTTATTTGAACAGTTTTCACGATACTCGGTTCTCTAGGTTTTTTACAAGGCGGCCCTGAGAATCGAAGTCAAAGCCGAGTTTTTGATAATGTGAAACCGCACCCTTCAAAGGCTCCTGGATTTCGAGAATATTGCTTCCAAGGAATTGGGCATATTGTTCGATTGCGATCAACGCCAATGCACCGATACGGTTTTTCAACGGATGTTTTTCTCTAGGGCGTCCTTCCAGACGCACAATTCGTATTCTTTTCCTGCTGGCGTTTGGATTTGCAAAGCACAGTCCGCAAAGCTGCTCTTCGTGCCAGATCGCTATGTCGAGAGACAAGGGTTCCCGGGCTTTCCATTCAACGACTTCACACCACGCGAAGTGCTGATCTTTCCAAAGTCGTGACGCTTCCACTGCTTGCTGATTGATCGGTTCGAAACGAACTTTTGATAAATCTATGAGAGTCGATTCATTTTGCGCCGGTTGAAGCTGTAACCGGGCGGTGACGATAGCGGCCTGCTTTCTGGCTTGTGATCGATACAACTGATATCGCAAAGATGTCCGTTCCTTTGGCATGTGATTCCGTGCATTCCTTGTCCTCCATGGATGGGTGCTGCCATTGCAATTCAGCCTAAGCGTCTCCAATCCACCTGTCGCTAGCGGCCATTCGCCCAAGTCATTGCAATCCATGTCATACGCTGGTTATATTCAGCCCCACGTGAGCCAACCGACTTACGTATCCATTCAAAAAGATCAGCCCCAATGCCTGCATCCCTCATCAACGCGGTAGTCGATTCAGCGGTCAACGCTGGCGTCGTGCCGTGCGGGAATCAGCAGCCAAGGCAGATCAGTCATTACCCCCCACCTGTCAGTAGCACGCCGGTGTGCGCAGTCGTATCACCGCCGGGCGTTGGCGTTTCGGGCTGATCAGCGTTTTTGCTGCCCCCCGTGCCCGCCTGAAAAAACCTACTGAATTTCAGCCTCGGCTGAGTTGGCTATTTGCCTGACTACAGGTGGTATTCATGTTTGTCCTTTCGAAAAAATCCGCGCTCGCGGCGGCGTCCACGAGCCTGTTCGTTCTGCTGTGGAGCAGCGGGGCGATCTTCTCCAAATGGGGGCTGGCGCACGCGTCACCCTTTGCCTTTCTGCTGATACGTTTTGCGATTGCCTTGTGCGGGCTGGTACTGCTGGCGCCGTTGCTCAAGTTGAAGTTGCCCAAGGGCGGCAAGCCGATGCTGTATGCGATTGCCACGGGCGTGGTGTTATTGGGGGCTTATCAGATTTTCTATCTGCTGGCCCTGAACACCAAAGTCACACCCGGCGTGATGGCCACGATCATGGGCGTGCAGCCGATCCTCACCGTGGTGCTGATGGAACGTCAACGCTCAGCGAGCCGCTTGCTCGGCCTGGCGCTGGGGCTGGCCGGTCTGATCATGGTGGTTTATCAGGGCATCGGTCTGGCCGGGATGTCCTGGGCGGGAATGCTCTTCGGGTTGCTGGCGTTGGCGAGCATGACGCTCGGTTCGATCATGCAGAAGCGCATCACCGACAATCCCCTCGGCACGTTGCCGGTGCAGTACCTCGCCGGGCTGTTGCTGTGCGGGATTTTTGTGCCGTTCCAGCCGTTTCATTTTGAACACAGCGCAGGGTTTTTCCTGCCGGTGTTGTGGATGGGGCTGGTGGTGTCGGTGCTGGCGACGCTGTTGCTGTATCGGCTGATTGCGCAGGGCAATCTGGTGAACGTCACCAGCCTGTTTTATCTGGTGCCGGCGGTGACGGCGGTGATGGATTACCTGATTTTCGGTAATCGGCTGGCGGCGTTGAGTGTGCTGGGGATGCTGCTGATCATTGTTGGGTTGGCGTTTGTGTTTCGTAAAACGGGGTAACAGAGAGTCAGGTGGCGGCTGTTCGGCCGCCAATCGCGAGCAGGCTCACTCCTACAGGGGGATGCATTCCAATTGTAGGAGTGAGCCTGCTCGCGATAGCCTTTTCTGCACCAGCACAAATCTACCGGGCCGGTACCTCCGCCGGCTTAACCACCGCAGGCTTCAACACCAGCCACAACGCCGCCGCAATCAGCACGCCGCCATAAATGTGCGCCATCGACAGCGGCTCATCCAGCAGCAACGCCCCCCACAACACGCCAAATGGCGGAATCATGAAGGTCACGGTCATCGATTTCACCGGGCCGATCGAGCTGAGCAGGCGGAAATAAATGATGTACGCGAACGCCGTGCAGCCCAGACCCAGACCGAGCAGCGACAGCCAGACATGCCAGCCGCCCCAACTCACGGGTGGCTGGGTTGCCACGCTGTAGCCAAACAGCGGCAGCAGGAACAATGTCGCGCCGAGCATACTGCCCAGTGCCGATAATCGACTGTCCAGTCCGCCGGCCTGATCCAGCCAGCGCCGCGCAAGAAACCCGGCAAAGCCATAACAGGTGGTCGCCAGCAGGCAGGCGACGGCGCCCATCAACAATTGCAGATCGAATGCCACCGGCCCTGCGCGCGTCAGCACGCCAACCCCAAACAGTCCGAGGAAGACGCCGCTCAACTTGGCGACGGTCAATCTTTCACTGAAGAACAATCCGCCAATCAACACGCCCATCAACGGCGTGGTGGCGTTGAAAATCGCCGAGTAACCGGCCGGCAGCACTTGCGCGGCAACCGAGTACAGCGTCGCCGGAATCCCCGAGTTGATTACGCCGAGCAGCATCACGGTTTTCAGTTTGCCTTTGAAATCCCAGCTGATGCGCATCAAACCGAGGATCACCAGCAGACCGACGGCAGCGATCGATACGCGAAAAAACGCGGTCGGAATGGTCCCGATCACGGGCGCAATCACGCGCATGAACAGGAAACTCGCGCCCCAGATGGCTGCCAGCGACAACATACGGAAAATATCGACAGGGCTCACGGCGGGGCTCCTTCCTTGATCGGGACGAGAGTGTTGCCGAGGCCCCGGATCATGGCAACCGCTAATCGGACATTTAATTTCCTGCAGCCGCCGCTTACACGCAGAAAACCGTACGCGGTAACAACCGGAACGGCATTTGGCCGAAATTGCACTTCACCTGTGCCCGCAACCGTGGCTAAGCTCAGGCACAGATTTCCAAACGTACGCCGAGGTCTCATTTATGCCGCAGCAATGGCCAGCCACCGACATCGCCCGCATGATCCTCGATGGCTTTGACGATTACCGCGAGCATTTCCGCCGAATCACTGACGGCGCGCGCGAGCGTTTCGAACAGGCGCGCTGGCAGGAGACGCAAACGGCGTCGGCAGCGCGGATCAACCTCTACGAAGAAAAGGTCGGCGAGACAATCGCCCGCCTGCGCGAGCATTTCGACGACGACACACTGATGAACGTCAGCTGCTGGCCGCTGGTGAAAAGCGCCTACATCAGTGTTATCGACCTGCGCTTCGACGATGAACTGTCCGAGACCTGGTACAACTCGATTTTCTGCGGGTTGTTCAGCCACGATCTGATCAGCGATGGCTGCATGTTCATTCACACCACACGCCCGAGCCTGCGCCGTGCCCGCGCCGCGCAAACCCGTACCTACAAACCGCAAGGGCAGTTATCGGGGATGCTCGCGAGCATTTTTGCCGATTACCGTTTCAGCGAAGACTACGCCGATTTATCGGGTGACCTGCAGCGCCTCGAAGCGCAACTGCGTGAGAACCTGCCGGACTGGGTGTGCAAGGATCCGGAGCTTAGCGTCGAGCTATTTTCCTCGGTGCTGTACCGCAACAAGGGCGCGTACCTGGTCGGGCGCATCTACACCCGCGACGAACAATGGCCGCTGGTGATTCCGCTGCTGCACCGCGAAGGGCGCGGGATTCAGATCGATGCGTTGATCACTGACGAAGCCGACGTGTCGATCATCTTCTCCTTCACCCGTTCGTACTTCATGGTCGATGTGCCGGTGCCGGCGGAGTTTATTGGCTTCCTGCGGCGCATTTTGCCCGGCAAACACATCGCTGAGCTGTACACCTCGATCGGCTTTTACAAACACGGCAAATCCGAGTTTTATCGCGCGCTGATCAATCACCTGGCCAATACCGACGATCAATTCATCATGGCTCCCGGCGTGCGTGGCATGGTCATGAGCGTGTTCACCCTGCCGGGCTTCAACACCGTTTTCAAAATCATCAAAGACCGCTTTTCGCCCTCGAAAAACGTCGACCGTGCGACGGTGATCGAGAAGTACCGACTGGTGAAAAGCGTCGACCGGGTAGGGCGTATGGCCGATACCCAGGAATTCGCCGATTTCCGTTTTCCACTGACCAAGTTTGATCCAGCCTGCCTTGAGGAGTTGCTCGAAGTGGCAGCGTCGACGGTATCGGTTGAGGGCGACACCGTGCTGATCCGCCACTGCTGGACCGAGCGGCGAATGACCCCGCTTAACCTCTATCTGGAAAACGCCAACGACGCGCAAGTGCGCGAGGCGCTGGAGGATTACGGGCTGGCGATCAAACAACTGGCGGCGGCGAACATCTTTCCCGGCGACATGCTGTTGAAGAACTTTGGCGTTACCCGTCATGGGCGCGTGGTGTTTTATGACTATGACGAGATCTGTTTCCTGACCGAAGCTAACTTCCGACACATTCCTGCGCCGCGCACGCCGGAGGATGAAATGGCCTCTGAACCGTGGTATTCGATCGGGCCGCTGGATGTGTTTCCGGAAGAATTTCCGCCGTTTTTGTTCGCTGATTCGGGGCAACGCAAGTTGTTCGATCAGCTGCATGGCGAGTTGTATAACGCGGATTACTGGAAGAGCCTGCAGGAGGCGATTCGCGCCGGCAAAATCATCGACGTCTTCCCGTACCGCCGCAAAGGCCTGGACAACGAATAACTCCTCTGTAGGAGCTGCCGAAGGCTGCGATCTTTTGATTTTGCTTTTAAAAAAAAAGATCAAAAGATCGCAGCCTTCGGCAGCTCCTACCGGGGAAGCAGGCCAATCGAAGGCAAATCTGCGACAATCCGCCCCCTGCACAAATAGACGACCGAATTGCGTACCCGATGACCGACGAATCGCCCTCCATCGACAAACTGCTGAAAAACCTCGAACACGCCATGCTCGCCGACCGTCACCGGCTGCGGCGGCAGTTGCTTGAGCTGCGCAAGAAACCTGATGAGGCCAAACTGGCCCAGTGGGTGACGCGCATGCAGGCGTCCTGTGATCAGGTGCTGGCGCGCAAGGCCAGCCTGCCGGTGATTCGTTACGACGACAGTTTGCCGATCGCCGCCAAGCGCGACGAGATCAAGAAAGCGCTGGAAAAGCATCAGGTGCTGATCATCGCCGGCGAAACCGGTTCGGGTAAAACCACGCAATTACCGAAAATCTGTCTGGAGATCGGTCGCGGTCAGCACGGCTTGATCGGCCACACCCAGCCGCGTCGAATCGCTGCCCGCAGTGTGGCCAGTCGGGTTGCCGAAGAACTCGGCACGCCGCTCGGGTCGCTGGTCGGCTATCAGGTGCGTTTCGAAGATCAGAGCGATTCCAACACCCTGATCAAGCTGATGACCGACGGCATCCTGCTCGCGGAAACCCAGAACGATCGCTACCTCGAACGCTACGACACGATCATCGTCGACGAAGCCCACGAACGCAGTCTCAACATCGATTTCCTGCTCGGTTACCTGAAAACCCTGCTGCCGCGCCGCCCGGATCTGAAAGTCATCATCACCTCGGCGACCATCGATCTGGAGCGCTTCTCCAGGCACTTCGACGACGCGCCGATTGTTGAAGTCTCCGGCCGTACCTTCCCGGTCGACACCTGGTATCGCCCGCTGACGCTGGAGCAGGACGAAGAGGGCAACCGTGTCGAGGATGACCTGACGGTGGATCAGGCGATCCTTGCCACCCTCGACGAAATCGCCGCTTACGAACGCAGCGAACGCCGCAGTCCCGGCGATGTGCTGGTGTTCCTGCCCGGCGAGCGCGAGATTCGTGACGCTGCCGACATGCTGCGCAAAGCCCAACTCAAACACACTGAAATTCTGCCGCTGTACGCGCGCCTGTCGCCGGCCGAGCAGCAGCGGATTTTCCAGTCGCACCCGGGCCGTCGCGTGGTGCTGGCGACCAACGTCGCCGAGACTTCGCTGACCGTACCGGGCATCCGTTACGTGATCGACAGCGGCACCGCGCGCATCAGCCGTTACAGCTACCGCGCCAAGGTGCAGCGTCTGCCGATCGAGGCGATTTCCCAGGCCAGCGCCAACCAGCGTAAGGGCCGTTGCGGTCGGGTCGAGCCGGGTATCTGCATTCGTTTGTACAGCGAGGAAGATTTCCTCGGGCGTCCGGAATTTACCGATCCGGAAATTCTGCGCACCAACCTCGCCGCGGTCATTTTGCAGATGCTGCATCTGCGCCTCGGCGAAATCACCGCGTTCCCGTTTATCGAGCCGCCGGACGGCAAGGCGATCAGCGACGGTTTCAACCTCCTGCAAGAACTCTCGGCGGTGGATCGCAACAGCCAGTTGACCCCGCTGGGTCGCCAATTGGCGCGTCTGCCGGTCGACCCGCGCATGGGTCGCATGCTGCTTGAAGCGGCCAAGCTCGGCAGCCTGCAGGAAGTACTGATCGTCGCCAGTGCCATGTCGATTCAGGATCCGCGCGAGCGTCCGCCGGAGCGTCAGCAAGCTGCAGATCAAGCCCACGCGCAGTGGAAAGACATCGACTCGGATTTCGCCGGATTGGTGAATCTTTGGCGTGGCTTCGAAGAACAGCGCCAGGCCCTGACCGCGAGTCCGCTGCGCAACTGGTGCCGGAAGAATTTCCTCAACTACCTGCGTCTGCGCGAGTGGCGCGATTCCCATCGCCAGTTGAGCTTGATCTGCCGCGACATGCAGTTGAGCCTGAACAAAGAGCCGGCGGATTATCCGAAGCTGCACAAAGCCGTGCTGGTCGGTCTGCTCAGCCAGATCGGCCAGAAAACCGAGGACGGCGATTACCTCGGCGCGCGGCAGCGACGTTTCTGGATTCATCCGTCGTCGGGCATCGGCAAGAAGCGTCCGCAATGGTTGATGACCGCCGAACTGGTGGAAACCACCAAGCTTTACGCGCGCATGGTCGCCAAGATCGACGCCGACTGGATCGAACCGCTGGCCGGGCACTTGATCAAGAAAAACCACTTCGAACCGCACTGGGAGAAGAAGCGCGGCCAGGTCGTCGCGTTCGAGCAGATCACCCTGTTTGGATTGATCGTGGTCGGTCGTCGCCCGGTGCATTACGGCCCGGTGGATCCAGTGGTTTCGCGTGAGCTGTTTATCCGCGAAGGTTTGGTGCGCGGCGAGATTCAGTCGAAAGCCAAGTGCCTGACCGCGAACAAACAACTGCTGGAACAACTCGACGAACTCGAAGCGAAGGCCCGTCGTCGCGACATTCTTGCTGACGAAGAAACCCTCTACGCCTTCTACGACGCACGCCTGCCAGCGGAGATTCACCAGACCGCGACCTTCGACAGTTGGTATCGCATCAATAGCCAGAAAGATCCGCAGCTGTTGATCATGCGCGAAGAAGACGTGCTGGCCCGTGAGGCCAGTGAAGTCACCGCGCTGCACTACCCGGACACGCTGCACATCGGCGATCTGGAACTGGCGCTGACCTATCACTTCGAACCGAATCACCCGCGAGACGGCGTGACCTTGCGGGTGCCGGCGCCGCTGCTGCCGATGCTGCCGCCGGAGCGTCTGGAGTGGCTGGTGCCGGGGCTGATCGAGGCCAAGTGCATCGCCCTCGTGCGTAACTTGCCGAAAGCCTTGCGCAAGAACTTCGTGCCGGTGCCGGACTTCATCAAGGCTGCGTTGCAACGCATGACCTTCGCCGAGGGTTCTTTGCCGCAAGCGCTGGGCCGTGAGCTGTTGCGCATGACCGGCGCGCGGGTCAGCGATGAAGCGTGGGCGGAGGCCGAGCAAGGCGTCGAAGGGCATCTGCGGATGAACCTGGAAATCGTCGACGGCCAAGGCAAATTCCTCGGTGAAGGACGTGATCTGGCCGAGCTGACCGCGCGTTTTGCCGAGGCCAGTCAGGCCGCGTTAGCGGTGCCGCAGAGTGCGAAAAGTCAGCAACCGGTAGAGGCGAAAGTCTTCGCACCGGTCGCGGAAAAGACTCAACAGAAGATTGCCGGGTTGTCGATGACGGTGTATCCGGCGCTGGTCGAAGAGGGCGGCACGGTCAAGGAAGGGCGTTTCTCGACCCCGGCCGAAGCCGAATTCCAGCATCGTCGTGCGTTGCAGCGTTTGTTGATGCAGCAACTGGCCGAGCCGGCGAAGTTTCTGCGCAGCAAGTTGCCGGGGCAGACTGAGTTGGGCTTGCTCTATCGCGATTTGGGCCGGGTCGATGCGCTGGTCGAAGACATTCTGCTGGCCAGCCTCGACAGCTGCATTCTTGAAGGCGAAGACCCGTTGCCGCGTGACGGCGCCGGTCTGGCGGCACTGGCTGAGCGCAAGCGCGGCGGTTGGACGGAGCACGCTGAACGTGTGGCGCGGTTGACCCTGGAGATTCTCAAGCTGTGGCACGGTTTGCAGAAACGCTTCAAAGGCAAGATCGACCTGGCCCAGGCCGTGGCACTGAACGACATCAAGCAGCAGATTAGTAACCTGGTGTATCCGGGGTTCGTGCGCGAGACGCCGATGCAGTGGCTGAAAGAAATCCCGCGTTACCTGAAAGCGGTAGAGCAGCGTTTCGAGAAACTTGGCGCGCAGGTGCAGAAGGATCGCGTCTGGAGCGGCGAACTGGCCGGTCTCTGGGCGCAATATCAGGCTCGCGCCGCCAAGCATGCACAGGAAGGCAAACGCGATCCGCAGCTTGAGTTGTACCGCTGGTGGCTGGAGGAATACCGGGTTTCCCTGTTCGCCCAGCAGTTGGGCACGAAAACCCCAATCTCCGACAAACGCCTGAGCAAACAGTGGAACCAGGTAGAACCCTGATCTGGCGTAATCCCCCGATACCTTGTGGCGAGGGGATTCATCCCCGATCGGCTGCGAAGCAGTCGCCAAACCAACACACTCGGTAAGACTAATGAACCGAGGTGTCAGGTTTTGGGGCGGCTTCGCCACCCATCGGGGATAAATCCCCTCACCACAAGGGCTCACTCCTACATGGGGGAGCGGTGTTGTGCTTGAGAAAGGCGCCAAATCCCTGCGTTTATGGCAAACTTCGCGACCATAAACGCCGGTTTCGCGACCCAGAGCCTTCGGCCGTGTCGCGTGGCGGAATAAAACGATGCCAGGTTTGCGTCCCCCGGATGGGAATAGACCCTTTGTGTGTTGGTACGACGGTTCCAGCACTTTCTGCCTGAACAGATTAGAGAAACGACCATGCATAACGTCGTCATCAGCGGCACCGGCCTGTACACCCCGGCCAACAGCATCTCCAACGAAGAGCTGGTGCAGTCTTTCAATACTTACGTCGCGCAGTTCAACGCCGACAACGCCGAGGCCATTGCCAACGGCGAAGTCCAGGCCCTGACCGAATCCAGCGCAGCCTTCATCGAAAAAGCTTCGGGCATCAAAAGCCGCTTTGTCATGGACAAGGACGGCATCCTCGATCCGCAACGCATGGCCCCGCGCCTGCCCGAGCGTTCCAACGACGAATGGTCGGTGCTCTGCCAGATGGCCATCGGCGCAGCCGAACAGGCCCTGCAACGCGCCGGCAAAACCGCCGCTGACATCGACGGCGTGATCGTCGCCTGCTCCAACCTGCAACGCGCCTACCCGGCCATCGCCATCGAAGTCCAGGAAGCCCTGGGCATTCAAGGCTTCGGTTTCGACATGAACGTCGCTTGCTCCTCGGCGACCTTCGGCATTCAGGCCGCCGCCAACAGCGTGCAACTGGGCCAGGCCCGGGCGATCCTGATGGTCAACCCGGAAGTCTGCACCGGTCACCTGAACTTCCGTGACCGCGACAGCCACTTCATCTTCGGCGACGCCGCGACTGCGGTGATCATCGAACGTGCGGACACCGCCACCTCCAAGCACCAGTTCGACGTGGTCAGCACCAAACTGCTGACCAAGTTCTCCAATAACATCCGTAATAACTTCGGCTTCCTCAACCGCGCAGCAGAAGAGGGCGTCGGTGCCCGCGACAAGCTGTTCGTGCAGGAAGGCCGCAAGGTGTTCAAGGATGTCTGCCCGATGGTTGCCGAGTTGATCGGTGAGCATCTGCAGGAGAACCAACTCAACGTTGGCGACGTGAAGCGCTTCTGGCTGCACCAGGCCAACCTGAGCATGAACCACCTGATCGTGCGCAAACTGCTCGGTCGCGAAGCTACCGAAGAAGAAGCTCCGGTGATTCTCGACACCTACGCCAACACCAGCTCGGCGGGTTCGGTCATCGCGTTCCACAAATATCAGGACGATCTCGCCGCCGGTTCGCTGGCCGTGCTGAGCTCGTTCGGTGCCGGTTACTCAATCGGCAGTGTGATCCTGCGTAAACGTTGATCACGCCTTAAAGATCGCCGCCTGCGGCAGCTCCTGCACTGATCCCCGTAGGAGCTGCCGCAGGCTGCGATCTTTTGCTTTCAGAGAGGTAATGCATGGCCGCAACGGACGACACCCAACTGCTCGAACGCCTGCTGGCCGGTGAGCAGAAGGCTTTCAAGGAACTGGTCAGCACCTATCAAAGCGCCATGCGCGCCGTGGCCTATGCCATCGTCGGCCAGCGTCACGTCGAAGAAGTGGTGCAGGACGCCTGGCTTTCCGTGGTTCGCCATATCGGCACCTTCGAAGGTCGTTCCAGCCTGAAAACCTGGCTGCTGACCATCACCGCCAATTCCGCCAAAAGCCGCTACAAGCAAAATCGCCGCGAAGTGCTGATGGATGACTTGCCGTCACCCCACGGCAGCATCGACGACGACCGCTTTTCCCCCGGTGACGGCCATTGGCTGATCGCCCCGTTCGCCTGGCACCAGGACACCCCCGAAGCACTGCTCACCGAAGGTGAATTGCGCGACTGTCTTGAGCACACGTTGCTCAGTCTGTCGGAGCTGCAAAGCAGTGTTTTGCTGCTGCGCGAACGGCAGGGTCTGGAGCTGGAAGAGATCTGTAATCTTCTGGAGATCTCGCTCTCCAATGTCCGTGTGCTGCTGCATCGGGCGCGGCTGAAAGTCTTCGCCACGGTGGAGCATTTTGAGGAGACCGGCGAATGCTGACCTGTAAAGAACAAGTGGCGCGCTCCAGCGATTATCTCGATGGCCAGTTGAGCTTCCGCGAGAAACTGATGGTGCGTCATCACCTGATGTTCTGCCCCAATTGCCGCCGCTTTATTCGGCAGATGCGCTTGATGCAGGCCACGTTGAAGGCGATGCCGGAAAAACCGGAGGAGGGCGTTGATTCCTTGGCCGAACGCCTCGCCGAACAACGCCGCAAAGACCTGTAGGAGCTGCCGAAGGCTGCGATCTTTTGACCTTGATAAACAAGATCAAAAGATCGCAGCCTTCGGCAGCTCCTACAAGGGAGTAGCGCAGTGCGGGTGAAACGAACGGATGATGGGGATCGTCCCGCCCGCACCGGGCTAAATTGACGCGGTTAGAACTTGGCTTCGGCATCCAGTTGCAGGGTGTTGGTGTCCGCGTCACGCTGAGTACGGCTGGCGAAGTCGGCCTTGGTCAGGAAGTACGTGGCACCGATGGCGAAGTTCTTGTCGATGTCGTAACCGACCTTGAACTTGTGGCCACGCGAGCCGGTGGTGCCGTTGGCGAAGTCGGAGTCGGTGAAGGCCCCCACCACGGCGTCGCGCTGCACATCACGGTAGTTGTAATCGAGGTTGAAACCGAAGACTTTCGACTTGGCGCCGATCAGCCAGGCGGTGTCCGCGTCGGTCACGGCGTCGTTGTTTTTCACGTACTGACCGTAGAACGACAGAGGCATTGCCAGACCGCCGATGTCGAGTTGGCTGAACCCTTCATACAGACGGAATTCGTTGTTCGCCGAGTTGCCGTTGACCGACAGCGCGCAAGGAGTGGACGTGCCTGTGCAGCGGCTGTCTTCGTCGTTCTGGTAGGCGTAAACGCTGCCGCCGACGGTCAGTTTCAGGTTGTCGGTGATCGCCAGACGGCTACCCAACTGGCCGGCGGTCAGACGCAGGTCGTGACGGAACTGCACGCCTTCGCCATCGACGTTGTCCTTGAGGGTGTAGTTGCCCAGGCTGCCGAACAGTTCGGCGGTGCTGCCCAGTGGGTATTTGTAAGTAACGGCCAGACCTTCCGGGTTGATGTCGCCATCCCAGATCACATCGCCCATGCTCACCCACGGTTGCAGCATCTTGCCGCCGATCACGTGCAGGTTCTTGATCTGATCGGGGTGGTAATCGATGTAGCCCAGGTCGAGCCAGATCTGCTTCTTGTCGAAATAGTTGTCCAGATCCTGGTTGGTCGAACGAGCGTCGTCGCCGCCGCCAGTGGCGATGCGGATGCCGGTGTCGACTTGCGGGTTGATCTCGGTGTAGGCGCCGAGGCGGGCACGGATACGCTGGCGATCCTTGTCGCGACCGCCGTTGTTGGATTCGCCGTCGATCTTGACGGTCTCCTGACGGATGCGCACGTCGCCCTTGAATTGAGTCTTCGCTGCCCACGCCAGTTTCTGATCGAAAGCGCTTTGTTCGTTGGTCTTCTTCGCGACAGCCGCGACTTGTTCATTGGTCTCTTGCTGCGCCTGCTGCGCGATTTGCTGAGCCTTCTGATCCTTGGCCAGTTCGGTTTGCAGTTCGATGTACTGCGCCTGGGAAATCGAGCCGTTGGCTTTAAGCATGTCGAGCAGTTTGGCGTCGACTGCGGCGCTGGCCGGAACACTCATGGCCAGCAACAGGCCGCCACACAGGGCCGCCGCAGTTTTCGTGGAAGCAAGACGCATAGCAATCTCCGAAGATGAAAGGGGATGGCTGAACCATCCTGGACACAACCGACGGTTGAAGGTCGGAAAACAGTGGCCGGGCTATAACCCGACGCTCTAAAAACAGGCGCCAGTATCGCGATGGTTTATGACAGTGCAGTGGCACAGTGATGGCAGGATGATGACGATGGGTGTTTGGCCGGAACGATTGATTTAGAGCGGTGTCGGCCGAAGGAGCGTGTGCAAAGCACGTCGATAAGCGATACTCGCCGGGCTTTGAAGCCCCGATGTGGAGAGCCCGTTGATGCCGTTGCAACGCCTGCAAAACCTCTCAGAAATTGCCCCGGCAAGCTGGGACGCACTGGTGCCCGAGAATCAGCCGTTTCTGCGGCATGCCTTTCTCAGTGCGCTGGAAGACAGCGGCAGCGTTGGCCCGCACACCGGTTGGCTGCCGGAGCATTTGCTGCACATCGAAGATGATCGCCTGATCGCCGCGCTGCCCAGTTACCGCAAGTGGCATTCCTACGGCGAGTACGTGTTTGATCATGGCTGGGCCGACGCCTGTGCCCGCGCCGGTATCGACTATTACCCCAAATTGTTGATCGCCGTGCCGTTCAGCCCGGTCAGCGGCCCGCGCTTGTTGGCGGCGAATGTCGAGGACGGTTTCGAACTGCTGAAAAGCCTGCCGGGGTATCTGGAAATCGAAGAGCTTTCCAGCGCGCACATCAATTTCACTGACCCGTTTACCGATGCAGCGATGGCCGAGCAACCCGGCTGGCTGCAGCGCATCGGCTGTCAGTATCACTGGCAAAATCGGGGTTATCGCGACTTTCAAGACTTCCTCGACGTGCTCGCTTCGCGCAAGCGCAAGCAGATGCGCAAAGAGCGCGAGCAAGTGGCGGGGCAGGGCTTTGAGTTTGAATGGCTGGAAGGACGTGAGCTGGATGAGGCGCAGTGGGATTTCGTTTATGCCTGCTACGCCAATACCTATGCGGTGCGTCGCCAAGCGCCTTATCTGACGCGGGAGTTTTTCAGTTTGCTCGCCGAGCGCATGCCCGAAGCGATTCGTGTGGTGCTGGCCAAGCAAGGTTCACGGCCGGTGGCGATGGCCTTCAGTCTGGTCGGTGGCGACAGTTTCTATGGGCGTTATTGGGGCTGCCTGGCCGAGTTCGATCGGCTGCATTTCGAGACGTGTTTTTATCAGGGCATGGATTATGCGATTGCCAATGGCTTTCAGCGGTTTGATGCGGGTGCTCAGGGGGAGCACAAATTGATTCGCGGGTTTGAGCCGGTGATCACGCATTCTTGGCATTACTTGCGTCATCCGGGGCTGAAAGCGGCGGTCAAAGACTTCCTCGAGCAAGAGCGCGCCGGCGTTCTCGCCTACGCCGAAGAAGCTCGAACAGCCTTGCCCTACCGCCAAACCTAGCACCCATGTAGGAGCTGCCGAAGGCTGCGATCTTTTGATCTGGCCTTTTAAAAACCAAGATCAAAAGATCGCAGCCTTCGGCAGCTCCTACACGGGTTTTGTGTTGGGCTCAGGTTTCTTCTTTGCCCAGCCAGCGGTAGATTCCGCCGCCCACCACCGCGCCTATCAGCGGCGCCACCCAGAACATCCACAACTGCGCAATCGCCCAGCCGCCCACCATCAGCGCCGGCCCGGTACTGCGCGCCGGGTTGACCGAGGTGTTGGTGACCGGAATCGAGATCAAGTGGATCAGCGTCAGGCCCAGACCAATCGCAATCGGTGCCAGTCCCGGTGGCGCGCGTCTGTCGGTCGCGCCGAGGATGATGATCACGAACATCGCGGTCATCACCAGCTCAGTGACAAACCCTGCCGCCATCGAATACTTGCCGGGAGAATGCTCGCCATAACCGTTGGACGCGAGGCCGGAGGCAATATCGAAACCTTCCTTGCCGCTGGCGATATGAGCGATCAACGCCGCCGCGAGGATCGCGCCGAGCACTTGGGCAATGATGTAAGCAGGCAACTCTTTGGCGGGGAATCGACCGCCGACGACCAGACCGACCGACACGGCCGGGTTGAGGTGACATCCGCTGATGTGGCCGATGGCGAACGCCATGGTCAGCACCGTCAGACCAAACGCCAGGGCCACCCCCAGCACGCCGATACCCAGCGGCGAAGACGCGGCGATCACCGCACTGCCGCAACCACCCAACACCAACCAGAACGTACCCAACAACTCCGTAGCTGAACGTTTCAACAGAGACATGAGAAGAGTCCTTGATAGCGCTGCTATCGAGACTGCATCGAGTTGTGCGTCCTTGCAGACTTACGACAGGCTCCGTTCCGAAGCCTTGGCTGAGTACAGCAGGGTTTTAACGGATTTCCAGCGGCCACAAAAAAACCGCCAGCGCCCGTGGTTGGCGGGCTGGGGCGGTGATCGTTCCCACGCTCTGCGTGGGAATGCCTCAAGGGACGCTCCGCGTCCAGTGACGCGGAGCGTCACGGGCTGCGTTCCCACGCGGAGCGTGGGAACGATCATTCAGTGCATCAATCGATGCCGACGAACCCCCCAGTCTGGTGCGCCCACAGCCGCGAATACAAACCGCGATGCGCGAGCAGCTCAGCATGAGTACCGCTCTCGGCGATCTTGCCGTTCTCCAGCACCACCAGCCGATCCATCCGCGCAATCGTCGAGAGCCGGTGCGCGATCGCAATCACGGTTTTGCCCTGCATCAAGGTTTCAAGACTTTCCTGAATCGCCGCTTCGACTTCCGAGTCCAGCGCCGAGGTCGCTTCGTCCATGATCAGGATCGGCGCGTCCTTGAGCAGCACCCGTGCTATCGCAATGCGCTGACGCTGACCGCCGGACAATTTCACCCCGCGCTCGCCAACGTGCGCATCGAAACCGGTACGGCCCTCGGCGTCCGACAGCAGCGGAATAAACTCATCGGCGCGCGCCTTGTGTACCGCGTCCCACAACTCGGCATCGGTCGCGTCCGGTTTGCCGTACAACAAGTTGTCGCGGATCGAACGGTGCAGCAACGAAGTGTCCTGGGTGATCATGCCGATGCGCGCACGCAGGCTTTCCTGACCGACATCGGCGATGTTCTGCCCGTCGATCAGAATGCGTCCGCCCTCGACGTCGTACAGGCGCAGCAGCAGGTTGACCAAGGTCGATTTGCCGGCGCCGGACGGCCCGATCAAACCGATTTTCTCACCGGGTTTGATGTTCAGGTTGAGGTCGCCGATGATCCCGCGCTTCTTGCCGTAGTGAAAATCGACGTGCTCGAAACGCACTTCGCCACGGGCTACTTGCAGCGGTTTGGCGTCTTCGCGATCGGTGACGCTGACCGGTTGCGCGATGGTCTGCAGACCGTCCTGCACCATGCCGATGTTTTCGAAAATGCCGGTGACCACCCACATGATCCAGCCGGACATGTTGACGATGCGAATCACCAGACCGGTCGCCAAAGCAATCGCGCCGACGGTGATCAACGATTGCGTCCACAACCACAGGGCCAACGCGGTGGTGCCGACGATCAGCAAGCCGTTCATGGTGGTAATCGCCACGTCCATGCTGGTGACCACGCGACCGGCCAGTTGCGCTTTGACGGTCTGCTCTTCGATGGCTTCCTTGGCGTAGTGCTGCTCGAAATTGGTGTGGGCGAACAGCTTCAGCGTGGCGATGTTGGTGTAGCCGTCGACGATGCGCCCCATCAGTTTCGAGCGCGCGTCGGAGGCTTCCACCGAGCGTTGTTTGACCCGTGGCACAAAGTAGTAGAGCGCGCCGATGTAGGCGGCAATCCACAGCAGCAGCGGAATCATCAGGCGCCAGTCAGCTTCGGCGAACAGCACCAGCGAGCTGATCGCGTAAATCACCACGTGCCACAGCGCATCCACCGCTTGCACCGCAGAATCACGCAGCGAGTTGCCGGTCTGCATGATGCGTTGGGCGATGCGCCCGGCGAAGTCGTTCTGGAAGAAATTCAGGCTCTGCTTAAGCACATAGCTGTGGTTCTGCCAGCGGATCATGCTGGTCATGCCGGGGCTCAGCGTCTGATGCACCAGCAGGTCGTGCAGGCCGAAAAAGATCGGCCGCAACACAAGGGCAACCACCACCATCCACGTCAGTTCGAGGGCGTGGTCGCTGAAGAAATTCGGGTTCGGCGTGCCTTGGGCCAGGTCGATGATGCGGCTCAGGTAACTGAACAGCGCCACTTCGATCAGCGCGGCAAACAGGCCAACGACGAGCAGGGCGGCGAAACTCGGCCAGACCTGTTTGAGGTAGTAAACATAGAAGGGCCAGACACGGTCTGGAGGGGACGCCGTGGGGGCGTCGCGGAATATGTCGATCAGTTGTTCGAAACGGCGATAGAGCATCAGATAACCGCCCGGAATGCGGGCTCTCCTTTTATCAGTGTGAGCGGCGCGGGATCAGCCCGGCGCCGCTCGATATGCCCTGCAGTACTCAGTCGATGCGCTTGGCCGACTTGATGATCACAGGGTCGACAGGCACGTTTTGCATGCCGCTTTTAGTGGTGGTCTGCGAGTTGACGATGATGTCGACCACGTCCATGCCCTTGACCACTTTGGCGAATACCGCGTAACCGGCGTCACGGCCCGGATCGAGGAAGGCGTTGTCGGCCACGTTGATGAAGAACTGGCTGGTGGCCGAATCCGGGTTGGAAGTGCGCGCCATCGACAGCGTGCCGCGAACGTTGTGCAGGCCATTGCTGGCTTCGTTCTTGATCGGTGCCTTGGTGTCTTTCTGTTGCATTTGTTGGGTGAAACCGCCGCCCTGAGCCATGAAGCCCGGAATCACGCGGTGGAAAATGGTGTTGGTGTAGAAGCCGCTGTCGACGTACTCAAGGAAGTTCTTGGTACTGATCGGCGCCTTGACCGGATCCAGCTCGATTTCGATCTGGCCGTTGGTGGTGTCCAGCAGCACGTGTGGCGCCTTGGCTGGCGTTGCTGCCATCAGGTTGGCGGCAAACAGAACGGTACCGGCGGCGAGGGCGAGTTTTTTCAGCATGGGTCAGTGATCCTGAGATTGAAGGTCGGCTGTGGCGAGAAACTCCAGCAGCGTTTGATTGAAGCGTTGCGGTTGGTCGAGCGGGGTGGCGTGGCGCGAATCGTCGATCACCACCAGCCGTGCATCAGGCAGCAGTTTTACATAGGTTTCTTTCAGCGCGACGGGTGTGTAGTCGCGGTCGGCGCTGACGATGAGGGTTGGACAGGTCACGCGGGAAAGTCGTTCCTGAACGCCCCAACCGACAATCGCATCGAAGCTGGCGAGATAAGCACGTTTGTCGTTTTTTGCCCAGTGTTCGGCCATTTTCTGCCGCAGATCGGCCTGTTCCGGCTTGGGAAAAAGTTTGCCGCCGAGGGCTTTGCCGATGGTTTCGAGGCTGAGCACGCGCATCAGGCTCCAGCGTTTGAACCACTGCCAGTAGTCATCACGGCTGCGCAGTTTGACCTCGGGCGCGCTGTTGACGATGGTCAGACTCTTGAGCAGCTGCGGTTGATCGACGGCGAACTGAAAACCGATCATGCCGCCCATGGACAGCCCGGCGTAATGCACCGGGCCGAGGTTCAAATGTTCGATCAGCGCAAGCAGGTCGGCGCTGAAACCGGCGATGCTGTAGCGCTCACGGGGTTTGTCCGAACGGCCGTGGCCGCGAACATCCGGAACGATCACCCGGTAGTGCGCGGCGAGTGCCGGGATCTGCATTTCCCAGTCCAGCGTGCTCGAACCGAGCCCGTGAACCAGCAGCAACGGCGTACCGTGGCCATATTCCTCGTAGTGCAGGTTGCAACCTTCGTGCTCGAAATACGCCATCGGTGGACTCCGTGTCAGGCTTGTTCAGGGGCGGCGTACGGCGCATCCAAAGGCAACGTATCGAAGGTGCGCAGCAGTTCGATGAGGATTTGCGTCGCCGGGCCCAGGGGTTTGTCTTTGTTCGAATACAGATAGAAGCTGGAGTTGCGGGTGCCGCCCCTGTCCAACGGTAGCAGCTTGAGCGAGCCATCCTTGAGTTCTCGTTCAATCATGTGCCGAGGCAACCAGGCAAAACCCAGACCGCTGCTGACAAATGTCGCGGCGGTGGCGAGGCTGCCGACCGTCCAACGCTGTTCAGCGCCGAGCCAGCCGACATCGCGGGGTTGCTGGCGGCCGGAGTCGCGGATCACCACTTGCATCTGCGTTTCCAGATCCTGAAAACTCAGTTCGCGATTGAGCCGGTGCAGCGGGTGATCGGGGTGGGCGACGGCGATGAACTCGACGTCGCTCAATTCCGCGCCGAGGTGGCCGGGAATGCTCAGGCCGGTGATGGCCAGATCGGCCACGCCTTCGAGCAGAACTTCTTCCACACCCGACAACACTTCTTCACGCAGACGCACGCGGCAACCACGGCTCTGCGGCATGAACGCGGTGAGCGCACGGACGATGCGCGCACTCGGGTAAGCGGCGTCGACCACCAGCCGCACTTCCGCTTCCCAGCCCTGCTCCATGTGATGGGCGAGGTCTTCGAGTTGGCTGGCCTGTTTCACCAGTTGCCGCGAACGGCGCAGCAACACGCCGCCGGCTTCGGTGAGCACGGCTTTACGCCCGTCGATGCGCAACAGCGGCACGCCGAGCTGATCCTGCATGCGTGCGACGGTGTAGCTCACCGACGATTGCGAGCGGTGCAGGGCCTCGGCGGCCTGGGCAAAGCCACCATGGTCGACCACGGCCTGCAATGTTCGCCATTGATCCAGGGTCACGCGGGGCGCTTTCATCAATAGCTCCTCTTGTCCTAAGCTGGCGATCCCTCATGGAGACTGCCGAATGAAAAAATTCTGTTGTGTGTTGCTGGCGCTGCTGCCGCTGACGGCGTTCGCGTACCCGATCGACGTGGAAAAGGATCTCAACGGTTTGAAGATCGACTACGAAACCTACGACACCGACAACGACATCGGCTCTATTCGGGTCGCCAACTACGGCGATGTCGATGCGACTTGCAAGGCCGTCTTCAGCAACGGCCCCGAGGCGCCGCGCACCCGCAGCATCGATGTCCCGGCCGGCAAACATAAAAACGCCACGGCCAAGTTCACCCGCTCGATCATCAAGTTGCGCATCAAACTGACCTGCGTCCCGAAATAACCCGAATCCCATTGTGGGAGCGAGCTTGCTCGCGAAGGCGTCGCGTCAGTCGATGCATTAATTGACTGATACACCGCCTTCGCGAGCAAGCTCGCTCCCACAGGATGGGTAAGTGCATCTAAACGAATTATTCGATACTTTGCAGCAATTATTTGCGCTTTTTCATCGATTCAACTCTGTTTAACCTTCACTCCATCGACTTACAACATTCTCGGATGGAGGCTACACAACATGTCCCGCGTTCTGATCATTGAAAGCAGCGCCCGCCAGCAAGACTCGGTGTCCCGTCAACTGACCCAGACCTTCATCAGCCAGTGGAAAGCTGCACACCCTGCCGATCAGATCACCGTGCGTGACCTCGCCGTGAACCCGGTACCGCATCTGGACGCCAACCTGTTGGGTGGCTGGATGAAACCTGCCGAACAGCGCAACGCCAGCGAACAATCATCGCTGGATCGCTCCAATGAATTGACTGATGAACTGCTCGCCGCTGACGTGCTGGTGATGGCTGCGCCGATGTACAACTTCGCCATCCCGAGCACCCTCAAAGCCTGGCTCGACCACGTGCTGCGTGCCGGCGTGACTTTCAAATACACCGAAACCGGCCCGCAAGGCCTGCTCAGCGGCAAGCGTGCCTACGTGCTGACCGCTCGCGGCGGCATCTACGCCGGCGGCCCGGCGGATCATCAGGAACCGTACCTGCGTCAGGTCATGGGTTTCATCGGTATCAACGACGTGACCTTCATCCACGCCGAAGGCATGAACCTCGGTGGCGACTTCCAAGAGAAGGGCCTCAATCAGGCCAACGCCAAACTGTCCCAGGTCGCTTGACAGGTTAATCGCCAGATAATCTCTGGATGGTCTAGTGACCTGGCGCAACCCCTTCAAGGTTCCACGCGCATCGAACCTCCCTTTGCACTTGTTGCTCCTGAGTGCTGTAGCCCGATTGAACGCATAGGCGAGATCGGGCTTTTTTTTGCCCGGAATTCACCTATCCCCCGTGTAGGAGCTGCCGAAGGCTGCGATCTTTTGATCTTGATTCTAAAAAAACAGGATCAAAAGATCGCAGCCTGCGGCAGCTCCTACGGGGGATTTGTGTTGGTTGCAGAATCGAAAACCGCTATCGTCGCCGCCATTCAAAACCGAGGCGAGCATGGGCTATCTACTTTTTGTCACGCTGATCCAGGCGTTTTCCTTCAGTCTGATTGGCGAGTATCTGGCCGGTCATGTCGACAGTTACTTCGCCGTGCTGGTGCGCGTGGTGCTGGCCGGACTGGTGTTCATTCCGCTGACGCGCTGGCGCTCGGTCGAACCGTCGTTCATGCGCGGCATGCTGATGATCGGTGCGTTGCAGTTCGGTGTGACCTACGTCTGCCTGTACATGAGCTTCCGCGTGCTGACGGTGCCGGAAGTGTTGCTGTTCACCATCCTCACGCCGTTGCACGTGACGTTGATCGAAGACGCGCTGAACCGCCGCTTCAACCCGTGGGCGCTGATCGCCGCACTGGTGGCGGTGAGTGGGGCGGCGGTGATTCGTTTCGACAGCGTCAGCCCGGACTTCTTCATGGGTTTCTTGCTGCTGCAATTGGCCAACTTCACCTACGCCGCCGGGCAGGTGATGTACAAACATCTGGTGGCCAAGCATCCGAGTGATTTGCCGCATTACCGACGTTTCGGCTTCTTCTACGTCGGCGCACTGGCGGTGGTGCTGCCGGCGTTCTTGCTGTTCGGCAAAGCGAATTTTCTGCCGGAAGCGCCGCTGCAGTGGGGCGTGCTGCTGTTTCTGGGACTGGTCTCGACCGCGCTGGGCATGTACTGGTGGAACAAGGGTGCGTGTATGGTCAATGGCGGCACGTTGGCGGTGATGAACAACCTGCATGTGCCGGTGGGGTTGCTGCTGAATCTGCTGATCTGGAATCAGCATGAGGAGCTGGGGCGGTTGTTCCTGGGGGGTAGCGTCATCCTTGCTGCCGTGTGGATCAGCCGCCTCGGCATCCGACGCACCGCATAATCCCCGTAGGAGCTGCCGAAGGCTGCGATCTTTTGATCTTTAAGGTCAAAAGATCGCAGCCTTCGGCAGCTCCTACAGGGGAATTTTGGACTACATGAGGTGTTTTTGTGGCTCGGGGATGCTGGCCGAGCCGAGCACCGCTGGCAACAGGCCCGAACGCAAATCCCCGCCACTCGGCTGCTGATACAGACTCAACCCAAACTCCGGCAACACCGCCAGCAGATAATCAAAAATATCCCCCTGAATCCGCTCGTAATCCGCCCACGCCGTGGTGCGGGTGAAGCAGTAGATCTCCAGCGGAATGCCCTGCGCCGTGGTCTGCATCTGCCGCACCATGCAGGTCATGTTCGGTTGAATCTCCGGATGACTCTTCAGATATGCCAACGCATAAGCGCGGAACGTGCCGATATTGGTCATCCGGCGGCGGTTTGCCGACATCGCCGCGACATTGCCCTGCGCCTCGTTCCACGCCTTGAGCTCGGCTTTCTTGCGGCTCATGTAGTCGGTCAGCAAGTGCACCTGTGAGAGCTTTTCTTCCTCGTCATCGCGGATGAAACGCACGCCGCTGGCGTCGATGAACAGGCTGCGTTTGATCCGCCGTCCGCCAGATTGCTGCATGCCACGCCAGTTCTTGAACGACTCGGACATCAAGCGCCACGTCGGGATCGACACAATGGTCTTGTCGAAATTCTGCACCTTGACCGTGTGCAAAGTGATATCGACCACATCGCCATCGGCGCCGACTTGCGGCATTTCGATCCAGTCGCCGACCCGCAGCATGTCGTTGCTGGTCAACTGCACGCTGGCGACGAACGACAGCAGCGTGTCTTTGTAGACCAACAGAATCACCGCCGACATCGCACCGAGACCGGAGAGCAGCAACAGCGGCGAGCGGTCGATCAGGGTGGCGACGATGATGATCCCGCCAAACACATACAGAACCATTTTCGCCAGTTGCACGTAGCCTTTGATCGAGCGCGTGCGGGCGTGTTCGGTGCGCGCGTAGATATCGAGCAGGGCATTGAGCAGCGCGCTGATGGTCAGCAGCAAAAACAGGATGGTGAATGCCAGCGCGACGTTGCCGAGGAAATTCATCGCGGTTTTGCTCAATTCCGGCACCAAGTGCAGTCCGAACTGAATCACCAGCGACGGGGTAATCTGCGCCAGGCGCTGAAACACTTTGTTGTGGCGTAAATCGTTGATCCAGTGAAACGCCGGCTGGCGACCGAGCATGCGGCTGGCGTGCAGGATCAGGTAGCGCGCCACTCGTCCGAGTACCAACGCGATCACCAACAGCAGCATCAGCGCCAGGCTGGCTTGCAGGATCGGATGCTGTTCGAGGGTGCCCCAGAGATCCTGGGCGTTGAGCCAGAGCTGTTTGATATCCATAAGTGAAACGATTCTTCTGTAAGACGCGATGGCCGATTAGAGCATTTAAGACGCCAGGTATTACGTTTGGAGACAAATCAGGCAACAAAAAAACCACTGATTGCTGCCGTTTGCATAAAGAAACTCGGCCTGAGCGCTCGAAACCGGTAACCTATGCAGCTGTTTTTTTGCATATCTTCGAGGTAGCACCCGTGTTTTCCCAATTCGCCCTGCACGAACGCCTGCTTAAAGCTGTGGCCGAGCTGAAATTTGTCGAGCCAACGCCTGTGCAAGCCGCGGCCATCCCGCTGGCGCTCCAAGGGCGTGATTTGCGGGTGACTGCGCAAACCGGTAGCGGCAAAACCGCCGCTTTCGTTCTGCCAATCCTCAATCGCCTGATCGGCCCGGCCAAGGTTCGCGTCAGCATCAAGACGCTGATCCTGCTGCCGACCCGCGAGCTGGCCCAGCAAACCCTGAAGGAAGTTGAGCGTTTCTCGCAGTTCACCTTCATCAAATCCGGCCTGATCACTGGCGGTGAAGACTTCAAGGTACAGGCCGCGATGCTGCGCAAAGTGCCGGACATCCTCATCGGCACCCCGGGCCGCATGATCGAGCAACTCAACGCCGGCAACCTCGATTTGAAAGAAGTCGAAGTGCTGGTGCTCGACGAAGCCGACCGCATGCTCGACATGGGCTTCTCCGAAGACGTTCAGCGTCTAGTCGACGAATGCACGAACCGTCAGCAAACCATGCTGTTCTCGGCCACCACCGGTGGTTCCGGCCTGCGCGAAATGATCGCCAAAGTGCTGAACAACCCTGAGCACTTGCAGCTCAACGCGGTCAGCCAGCTGAACTCGACCACTCGTCAGCAAATCATCACCGCCGACCACAATCAGCACAAAGAGCAGATTGTGAACTGGCTGCTGGCCAACGAGACCTATCAGAAGGCGATCATCTTCACCAACACCCGCGCCATGGCCGACCGCATCTACGGCCGCCTCGTGGCTCAGGAATACAAAGCGTTCGTACTGCACGGCGAGAAAGACCAGAAGGATCGCAAACTGGCGATCGACCGTCTGAAGCAGGGCGGCGTGAAGATCCTCGTGGCCACCGACGTGGCGGCCCGTGGTCTGGACGTTGATGGTCTGGACATGGTGATCAACTTCGACATGCCACGCAGCGGCGACGAGTACGTGCACCGTATCGGTCGTACTGGCCGTGCCGGTAACGACGGCCTGGCGATCTCGCTGATCTGCCACGGCGACTGGAACCTGATGTCGAGCATCGAGCGCTACCTCAAGCAGAGCTTCGAGCGCCGCACCGTCAAGGAAGTCAAAGGCACCTACGGCGGGCCGAAAAAGGTCAAGGCCTCGGGTAAAGCTGTTGGCGTGAAGAAGAAAAAGACCGATGCCAAGGGCGACAAGAAGAAAACCGCCGCCAAGACGCCGACCAAGCGCAAGAGCGCCAACCGTCCGAAGCCAGACTCGTTGGTAAGCAGCGACGGCATGGCCCCGCTCAAGCGCCGCAAGCCGGCAGAGCCAGCGGCTGAGTAAGTCGTTTAAGGCTGGATAAAAAAACCCGGACAATGTCCGGGTTTTTTTCGCCCCTCTGTAGGAGCTGACGAAGGCTGCGATCTTCGCTTTAGCCTTCCGCCTTCTTCTCCGCCGTACCCAGCTCTTTCAAGCGCTGATCAATCAACTGGCACTTGTCCGGCAGATCCGCGCTGGCCGTGCCCAGATCCATTTTCTGCAACTCGGCGTTGATCTCTTTGGCCTTGGCCGGATTCTGTTCAGTGAGCTTGGTGACCTCTTTGGCCAGTTGTTCACGTTTGGCGGTCGCCTCCTCTGGCGTGCAGGCCCATACGGGGAGGGCGCAGGCAAGGGTGGCGGCGAGGGTGAGCTTGATCAGGGTTTTCATGGGGGCAGGCCTCAGTTCCGGTTAAGGCGGGTTAACCGGTTGAGGGGCAAAGCCTGTGAAAAGTTCAGAAACTGTAGGAGAACCTGTGGGAGCGAGCCTGCTCGCGAAAGCGTCGTGTCAATCACCATGACATACCGCTTTCGCGAGCAAGCTCGCTCCCACAAAGGGCGATCAGTTGCCGTGGCAGCAGCTGGATTTTGTCGCGCCTTCATACCGATCATGATGCCGCACCCACTCCATGATCTCGTCTTCATTGCGGCCCTTCGGCGTCAGGTCGAGGTAGTTGTAGGCGCCGACCAGCATGTCCAGACCTCGGGCGTATGTCGAATAGGTGTGGAAGATGTTTCCGGCCTTGTCCTTGTAAAACACGCTCAGCCCGGGCATTTCTTCCTCTGCGCTGTCAGTTTTTTCGTAGTTGTACGTAGCCTTTCCGGCGGCAACATCCTCGGCACGGGCGCACACGCCGAAGTCATAGTTGAAGTCGCAGCCCTCTGACGATACCCAGTCAAACTTCCAGCCCATGCGATGTTTGAAGTCTTGAAACTGGTTAAACGGTGCGTGGGACACCGCAACCACGGCGATATCGTGGTGGGCCAAATGCTGGTTGGCGCCGTCGATGTGGTCGCTGAGGAACGAGCAGCCCTGGCAGCCTTCTTCCCAGTCCTTGGCGAACATGAAGTGGTAAACGACCAATTGGCTGTGGTCGCCAAACAGGTCGGCCAGCTTCAATTCGCCGTTCGGGCCCTGGAAGTGGTAGTCCTTGTCGACTTTCACCCAAGGCAAGGCGCGGCGTTCAGCGCTGAGGCGATCGCGCTCTTTGGTGAAGGCTTTTTCGTGTTCTAGATGTTGTTTGCGGGCGGCGAGCCATGCTTCGCGCGATACCACCGGATGATTCTCAACGTTCATGATGATTTCTCCTGCGGGGTTGAAACCGTCTGTTTCAGACTAGTCGTTCAACCCGCCGGGAAATCGACAGACCGCCGGTCGGTCGCTGAAGGAAATACGGCTGAACGGCTGCGCCAGCCTCCGGTCACAACCTAGGTACGCGCCCCAAATCATGCGCACCGGAGGTTGAATCAGGATGACGACTTATAACTGGGATTTGATTGAACGCTTGCTGCACGAAGTGCAAAACAGCGCCGGCCACAGCTTCGCCCCTCGCGCCTACGCTGAGGATTACGCGGCGGAGAAAGCCAGCGCCGGCGAGCCGATCGAGAATCTGGATCACCTGAAAACGGTGGCCTGCGACTATGAACGGCTGTTGCTTCTGCGCGGTTTTATCCAGCCGCGTCCGGATGAAGAGGGCAGCACCGGCAACAATTTTTCTCTGACCCCGCGCGGTTCGAGCTTGCTGAGCCTGATCGACAGCAGCATTCCCGGCAATGACCACCCGCGTCAGGTGCTGGATGAACAGGCTGATGCGCTGGATGAAGCGACGTTTGATGAAGTCGCCTCGAAAGCCCAGATCGCCTAAAGGTTGACCGCGATCCTGTAGGAGCCGAGCTTGCTCGCGAAGGCGTCGTCAGCCCCAACGTTATTGTTGAATGACAGACCGCTTTCGCGAGCAAGCTCTGCTCCTACAAGGATTTTTGTGCGGCCTTCAGGCATTTGAGGTCGTTGAAGTCTTTGCGTACGCCTTCGATTTTTTTCAATAAGCGCTGACGCTGCTGCGGCGTGCTCTCCGCCATCAAATCCACGAACAACGAGCGCGCCTGCGCTTCAGTATCGGCGTAGGCCTTGCGGTAATCCGCTGTCCATAAGCTCTCGCGATTCACCAGAAGCGTCTCGATACGCTGTGGGAATTCTGCACTCTTGCGTTGCGCCACGGCGGCACTGAACTGCTTTTGCCAATGCGCGCGGTTGGCGATCCACTGGGTGTTCTGATCGCCGAGAGCGTTAGTCCAGGCCACTACGCGCTGTTCTTGCGTAGGGCTGAGCGGGCCGAGCCAGTCGTTTAGGCGTTTGGTCATGCGCTCGCCACGTTCCTTGATCTGCTGGGCCAGCGGCGGATTGACGTAATCCTGCTGGCGTTTGCGCAAGTCCTTGGCGAACGCTTCATTCATCTCCGCCACTTGCTTGTCGTCCAGACCTTGCAGCAATTCGATGGCTGACGGCGTGATCTCTTTCGCGGTTTCGGCGATGGCTTGCTTGGCTTCGGCGGTGCGCGCTTGCAGGGCGGCGTCGGTGACCTGATTGGTCTCGACCATGGTTTGCAAGCGATCCAGCCAGTCGAGGTAGCCCGGCAACTGCGTGGTGCAGTGCCAGTTCAGGTGTTCCTTGAGGCGCTCGTTGAACCAGTCTTTCTGCTCGCCGTTCATGTCGACGTAATCGCCGAGCGTCCACGGAATGATCACGTCGAGGTTGCGATAGGCCAGGCCGACGCGGCTGCAGGCGCCGAGGGCGAGGGTGAACATCAATAGCGCGGCAATGTGCTTGAACCAGCGAGACATGGGCGAATCCTTGCGATGGCCAGCCTGAGGGTCTGATGTTTATGTGAACGCAGAATGAGCCCGGCAGTTCAGCCGATCAATAGAAGGCGCGTTCGGCCTTGAGCGTGACGAGGCCGTCGCACTGGCTGTTGTGGCCGGAATAGGCCGAGCAATCGCTGCCGCTGAGGCTGGAGTTGCTGTAGATGAGATCGAGATCGACGCCCATCACCGGGCGGGAGAACTTCACCGACCAATCGGTAAAACTACTGACGTAGCCGCCGTCCACCGCTACTGGCGAGTTCAACTGGTGGGTGGTGTATTTCATGCTGACGCCGATGCCGAACGGCTGATTGCCGCCAAGGTCGGCGAAAAGGGTGTTGTTCTGTTTATCCGGGTCGTTGCTCAGCGCGATGCCGAAGCGGCTGCCGAGCAGGGTCAGGCCACCGAACACTTCCTGGCTGTCGAGGGTGTCGACCTTCGGATAGCTGTAATGAATCATCCCGACTTCGTAGCCGAGCAACTGATCGAATGGTTGTTTAAAGCCGACGTAGGAGTCGATTTCAAGGTTCTTGCCCGGCGAGATGCCCATGCTCGGTGCGTACTGACCGACGTAAAGGCCACTGTCGTGGCTCAGATCGAGACCGCCGTGGAACGAACCGACCGCCGCCGGTTTGACCAGGCCCTGCGCCATGCTGCGGCTGGGTGTGGTGCCGAGCTTGAGGTCGAAATCACCGAGTTCACGCTGGAAAATCTGCGCGTGCGCAGTCGTTGCCGCGAGCAGGCCTACAAGCAATAAACAGGAAGATGTGCGCATGCGTCACTCCATGAACAGCGAGCGCAGGACGGCGGGCCTGCTGAAACGCTTGATCTAGACGCGTGCAAGGATACCGGCGAATGCTCGGCATTGAAGGCCGTTCGTCGATTTCTGAATATTTGCTGTTTGGTTTGTTTAAAACGGGGAGGGTGTTGCGCGGTGCCAGTCCAGGCGCTTCGAAGCTCAAAGCGCCTCTGGACGGGTGTAAAACCGGGTGTTACTTCTTGCCCAGGCTGATCTGCTTGGACGGGCCGAACGTCTGGCCACTGACGCCTTTGGCAATTTGCTGGATCTCGCCGCCGGACTTGAGGAACGCTGCGATTTGATCGTTGATCGATTCGCTGGTTTCAACGGCTGGAGCTGGCTTTGCTTTGCTGTTGGATGCTTTTACACGCATGGCGGCCATTAACCTGTAGAAAAGTAACTCGGCCAGGCATCGTACAGTAATTACTTGACAATTGCTTGGTAAATATCCCCGGGAATAGCCCAGTGCAGCGCTGCATTATTCGCGGTTAATTAATTGGAATATCTAGCTAACCTGCTGTTTTAAATAAGATCATTGCTGTTTGACGGGACATTATGTCGCGGCTGAACCGCTCGCTGGCAGACTGACGAGCGGCACCTCGCTCGTCGGTGATCAAGGAAAATCAAGGCGTGGCGCAGTTTTAGCCGAAACCGAGGATCTGCCGGCGAGCGTTCACGGCAAAAACGGGTAGAATGCCGCCCACGTAATGAGGGTTCTGGAAATGGCTTTAGTCGGGCGTTACAACAGTTTGCAAGTGGTTAAACACACTAACTTCGGTTTATATCTGGACGGCGGTGCGGACGGCGAGATTCTTTTGCCCAACCGTTATATCCCTAAAGATATTCCCAGCGAAGATGAAGATTGGCTCAACGTTTTTGTTTATCTGGACAGCGAAGACAAACTTCTCGCTACCACAGAGAAACCAAAAGTTCAGGTCGGCGAATTTGCCAGTCTGAAAGTTGTTGAAGTCAACAGCATCGGTGTGTTCCTCGATTGGGGGCTGCCGAAGGATCTGTTGCTGCCGTATTCCGAAGAAAAGCGCCAGATGACCGCCGGCGAGTACTGCGTGGTGCACGTCTACCTCGACAAGCACACCCGCCGCATCACCGCCACCGCGCGGCTGGATCGCTATCTCGACAAAACCCCGGCCAATTACAGCCAGGGCCAGGAAGTTGATCTGCTGGTCGCCGAAGCCACCGACATGGGCTTCAAGGCGATCATCAACAACAAGCACTGGGGTTTGATCCACAAGAATGAAATCTTCAAGTTCATGCGCGCCGGCATGAGCGAGAAGGGCTACATCAAGGAAGTGCGCGCCGACGGCAAGATCGCCCTGAGCCTGCAACCGGTGGGTCAGGAAGCGGCGAGCAGCCTCAACTCGAAGATCCTTGCCAAGTTGCGCGACAACGACGGCACGCTGCCGGTCAGCGACAAGAGCGATCCAGCGTTGATCAGCAGCCTGTTCGGCGTCAGCAAAGGCAACTTCAAGAAGGCCATCGGTTCGCTGTACAAGGAAGGCAAGATCGTTATTCATGCCGATCGCATTGAACTAACCTGAGCCCCCGCCAGCCCCATGTAGGAGCTGCCGCAGGCTGCGATCTGTTGATCTTGAAGGTCAAAAGATCGCAGCCTGCGGCAGCTCCTACATTGAGGGTGGTGTGATGAAAAGAACGCTGATTGCCTACGTCGCCACGCTGCTGACGTTTCTTCTGCTCGACGGCATCTGGCTGGGGCTGTTGATGGCGCCGACCTACCGCGAACTGCTCGGTTCGCTGATGCTGGAAAAACCGCTGCTGTTACCGGCCGCGGTTTTTTATTGCCTGTATGTTTTTGGCTGCGTGGTGTTTGTGGTGTTGCCCGCGCTGAGTTGGCAGTGGGCGGTGAAGAGGGGGGCGTTGTTGGGGCTGGTGGCGTATGGGACGTATGACCTGACGAATTGGGCGACGTTACGTGGGTGGTCGGTGCAGGTGACGTTGATGGATTGGGTTTGGGGGATGGTGGCGACGGCTGTGGCTTGTGCGGTTGGGTTTTTGGTGGTGAGGCGGTTTGGCCGGCGCTGATCCTTCATATGGGTTGGCAGTGAGGGCCTCTTCGCGAGCAGGCTCGCTCCCACAGGGGAAGGCATTCCAATGGTGGGAGCGAGCTTGCTCGCGAATGGCGGCGCAGCCGACGGCCATTCACCGCTGACGCTGCAGAAGAAACAAATGTCTTTTCCAGACGGCTTTTTCCCCTCGACTCATTGATAATCCCCAACACTGTTTTCTGACCAATGGATGGCCTGCCATGTTGTGTGTGTTCGAGGTGTTGCGGTGAGTGTCGAGCGGCGCAATGCCGACCGGTTTGCCCTGCAAGTGATGATCGGCCTGTGCCTGATCTGGGGCGTGCAGCAAGTCATGATCAAATGGGCCGCGCCCGACATCGCGCCGGTGATGCAGGCCGCGGGGCGGTCAGGCATTTCCGCATTGCTCGTAGGATTGTTGATCTGCTGGAAGGGTGGTTGGGATCAGGTCGGCAACACCTGGCGCGGCGGTTTGCTCGCCGGTGCGTTGTTCGGTCTGGAATTCTTCTTTATCTCCGAAGGCCTGCAACTGACCACGGCCGCGCACATGTCGGTATTCCTCTACACCGCGCCGATCTTCACCGCGTTGGGCGTGCATTTTCTGCTGGCCAGCGAGCGTTTGCGGCCGCTGCAATGGCTGGGGATTCTGCTCGCCTTCATCGGCATCGCGATTGCCTTCGCCGGCGGTGTGTCGTGGGACAACCTTGACCGGAGCATGCTGCTCGGTGACTTCTTCGGGATTCTGGCCGGTGCCTGCTGGGGCGCGACCACCGTGGTCGTGCGTGCCTCGCGCCTATCCGACGCGCCTGTGACCTTGACCTTGTTCTATCAATTGATGGTCGGTTTCGTCGGCCTGCTGTTGATCGCGCTGTTCAGCGGCCAGATCACTCACGTCAACCTGACCACGGTGGCGGTGGCCAGTGTGCTGTTCCAAGGGCTGGTGGTGTCGTTCTTCAGTTATCTGGTGTGGTTCTGGCTGTTACGCCGTTATCTGGCGGCCAATCTCGCGGTGTTTTCGTTTATGACGCCGCTGTTCGGCGTGACCTTCGGCGTGATTCTGCTCGGCGAAGAGCTGAGCCTGAACTTCATCATCGGCGCCGTACTGGTGTTGCTCGGCATCACCTTCGTCAGCGCCGAGCAGTGGGTACGTCGGCGTTTGCGCAAAGCGCTGGGTCAGTAGCCGCTGGCCGAGCATTCAGGGGGTGCGACAACATGGCTCATGTGGCCAAAGGCAGGGTCGGGGCCAATCCGAATGCGTGTTTAGAAGTGCTGCAGACTGTCTATCCCGCGGCTTCGGCGGATGTGCGAGAAACGGCTTGAACCAATGGCAGCAGATTCTGTTCCATTCAGTAACAGATCATTGCGGATTTCGCCGAGCATTGCGTAGGACTTCGGACTATTATCAGTGCGAAGCGGCCTCAGAATTCCGGTCGCTCAGCACCACCCTGAAGGGGGCATGACGATGAAAGAGAAAATTCAAAACTGGCTGCACGACTTGGGTGTTGCCCTCGGCTTGATCGAACCGCCTCTGCAACCTGTCCCGATCCGCACCGATGACGAGCAGCGTCGCCGCCAGCCGCGCCGGCGGTAAGTGCCTCTTTAAGGATCAAGAGATCGCAGCCTTCGGCAGCTCCTACATGGATCAGTGTAGGAGCTGCCGAAGGCTGCGATCTTTTGCTTTCAATGCCGTCCAATCTCTAGCAAAAACCGGCTTAAGTCATTCGCGGTCTTCGCGGTCTTGAGCATGCGGTCTTCTTCGGCGGTGAATGCCGTCAGTCCGAATTCATCTTCCAGATGAAAGATCAAATCCTCGATATCAGCCTTTTCCAACCCCAATTGCACCAGGCTGGTGTGGTCGTTGAAGTCGTGGTTCTCCAGCAGACGGCGGATGAACCGGTGCACGGCGGCACGCACGGCAGCTCTTCTCATGGCAGATTTTTCTAGTCGTTGTTCTGCTTGAGTGAAGCATCTTCATCAGCACTTTTCTACAGACGAAAAAAAACGGGTGTGGCAACCGACGCCACACCCGTCGAAGAAAGCATCAAGTCGTTACATCAAGCTTAGATCGCGCTCGCCACGGTAGCCGGGCGAGGGGAGACCAGGCTGACCACCACAAAACTGATCAGGCCCACAGCCAGGCTGTAGTAGATCGGCGTGTTGGCATCGAGGCCGTCCTTGATCATGAACAACAGGGCGGTGGCGAAACCCAGGCCCATGCTGGCGATGGCGCCGGCGGTGGTTGCGCGTTTCCAGAAGATCGCCCCGATCAGCGGGATCAACATGCCGCCGACCAACAGGTTGTAAGCGAGGGTCAGCGCGCTGATCACATCGTTTACCACCAGAGCGATACCCAGCACCACAACACCGGTCAGCAGGGTGAACAGGCGGTTGATGCCCAGGCTCGATTGTTTACCGCCGCGCAGTTTCGGCAGCAGGTCTTCGGTGATGGTGGTGGCAGCGGCGAGCAGGCCGGCGCTGGCGGTAGACATCATGGCGGCCAGTGCAGCTGCGATCACCAGACCCCGGATGCCGTCCGGCAGCGACAGTTTGACGATGGCGGCGAAGGCGTTGTTGACGTTGGACAGATCAGGAATCAGCACGTGTGCCGCCATGCCGATCAGGGCGCAGGCCAGGCCGTAGATGATGCAGTAGATGCCGGCGGCGCTACCGGCGTACTTGGCGACTTTTTCGTTCTTGACGGTGAACACCCGTTGCCAGATGTCCTGACCGATCAGGATGCCGAAGAAGTAGATCATGAAGTAGGTGATGATCGTGTCCCAACCGATCGTGGTGAAGTTGAACGCGGTGGCCGGCAACTTCAGCACCAACTCGTCCCAACCACCCACGCGGTACAGGCAGATCGGCAACAGGATGAACATCAGGCCGACGGTCTTGATGATGAACTGGACGATGTCGGTCAGGGTCAGCGACCACATGCCGCCGATCGCCGAGTAGATCACCACCACGCCACCACCGACCAGTACCGAAACCCAGAATGGCAGGTCAAACAGCACTTGCAGGACGGTGCCGATCGCGAGGATCGAGGTCACGCCGATCATCAGTGCGTAGGCCAGCATGATCAGCGCGGAGGCCGAGCGAGCCATCGGGTTGTAGCGCTTTTCCAGCACTTGGGTAACGGTGTAGATCTTCAGTTTCAGCAGCGGTTTGGCCAGAAACAGGTTCAGCGCGAGAATCCCGCAACCCAGCGCGGCGCACAGCCAGAAACCGGAGATGCCGTGCACGTAACCGAGGCGAACGGTGCCGACGGTGGATGCACCACCGAGCACGGTAGCGGCCATGGTGCCCATGTACAGGCTTGGGCCGAGGTTACGACCGGCGACCAGAAAGTCCTCGTTGGTTTTGGCCTTGCGCATGCCGAAATAGCCGAGCAAAAGCATGCCGGCTGCGTAGATGAGGACGACGAATAAATCCAAAGCCATGATGGCGTGTCTCCGATTGTCTTTTTTATGTGAGGCTGAATTCAGTCTCCTGTGGGAGCGAGCTTGCTCGCGAAGGCGTCGGCACATTCAACACTGATGTGACTGACAGATCGCTTTCGCGAGCAAGCTCGCTCCCACAGGGGATAGGCGTTTATTCAGGCGGCTTGTCGCATTGCCGCTTTAACCGGCGACTCCGCGCCTTGGCTCCGTGCATCCTTCGGGCCGAACACTTCCCGCGGTTCCGGGAACAGGCTCAGCAGCGTCAGGTACACCGCCGAAGCCAGGCCCAGGGTCACCGGCAAGCTGATGTCGATGCCGCCGGCCATTTCACCCAGCGGGCCAACGAATTGCCCCGGCAGATTGACGAAGCACAGGCCGACCGCCGCGCTCGGGATCCATGCGCCCAGACCGCGCCAGTTCCAGCCGTGGTTGAACCAGTAGCGTCCGCCCTGTTCGCCGCGCGTAAACACTTGCAAGTCATCCGGGCAGTAGAAACCGCGACGCACCAACAGGCCGATGATCATGATCACCATCCATGGCGTGGTGCAGGTGATGATCAGCACGGCGAAGGTCGACACGCTCTGCACCAGGTTCGCCGCAAAACGACCGATGAAGATGAAGGCAATCGACAGCACGCCGATCAACAGCGTCGCTTTCACCCGCGACAGCACGCGCGGGAACACACTGGACATGTCCAGCCCGGTGCCATACAGCGACGTGGTGCCGGTGGACATGCCGCCGATCACCGCAATCAGACACACCGGCAGGAAGAACCAGCTCGGCGACACCGCCAGCAAACCACCGACATAGTTGTTCGCCGCGATGTAGTCCGGCGCCTTGATCGCGACGATGGTCGCGGTGGTCAGGCCGAACAAAAACGGAATCAGGGTTGCCAACTGTGCCGCGATCACCGCCAGCATGATCCGGGCTTTCGGGGTTGTGCGCGGGATGTAGCGTGACCAGTCGCCGAGGAAGGCGCCGAAGGAAATCGGGTTGCTCATCGCTACCAGCGCAGCGCCGATAAACGCCGCCCAGAAACCTGCCTGACCGAGGGCCACGCTGCCGGCGTACTGGCTGTCGAAGGCCGGGGCAAAGGCGAAAATGCCGAGCAGGAACAACAGGCTCGCGGCCCACACCGCAATGCGGTTGACCCACAGCATGATGCGGAAGCCGTAGATGCACACGGTGAGCACCAGCAACGCGAACAAGCCGTAGGCCAGACCCAGGGTCAGGTCGGTTTCCGGCAGGCCGATCAGTCGTTTGGCACCACCGACCAGCGCGTCACCCGAACTCCACACCGACAGTGAGAAGAACGCGATCGCCGTCAACAACGACAGGAACGAGCCGACGATCCGCCCGTGCACACCGAAATGCGCACCCGATGACACGGCATTGTTGGTGCCGTTGAGCGGGCCGAACAGGCCCATCGGCGCAAGGATCAGCGCACCGACCACCACGCCCAGCACAATCGCCCAGACGCCGGCCTGAAAAGACAGACCGAACAGCACCGGGAAACTGCCGAGCACGGCGGTGGCGAAGGTATTGGCGCCGCCGAAGATCAAGCGAAACAGGTCGCTGGGTCGGGCGTCGCGCTCATGATCCGGGATCTGTTCGACCCCGTTTGTTTCAATGCTGCTAAGGCTTTTTTCGTTGTTGTTGTTATTCATGATCTGCTCCGATCACAAAGGCGCGCTCATCGTTCGTGAGCGTCACCTGTTTTGGCTAAGGGGATGGCAGCCCTTCCGGCATCGCGGACAAATGTTCGTGGCAGGCCAGCCAATGGCCTTGTTGTTCTAGGCTCGACGCTTGTTTCTTGAAAACAATCGTCTCGCGCTCCTGGCTGAAGTGTTGCTCCCCTTGCATGCGCAGCTCGGTGGCCACGTCATGGATGAAAATCGCCACGTCACCTTGCAGGCTGACGAAGGCGTTGCTCGACGTGCACGCAAGCACCTCGAAGCCATCCTCGGCGCGCCAGCTGTCCCACAAGGCCTGATAGGCATCGCGCGACAGCAACGGCTGTTCGAGGGTGTAGAAAACGAAACTTGCATCGGCGCTGAACGCGCCGAAGTAAGCCTCGCGATCATTACGGGCAAAGGCAGCCACCAGCTCGGCGGCCGCTTGCAGAACCTGATCACGTTCGTTCATGACGCAACCCTCAGCGGTGAACCACGCCAGGCAGTACGCAGAGCATTTCGTACAGCAGGTTGGCGGCCAGCAGCGAGGTGTTGCCGGTGGTGTCGTAAGCGGGCGAGACTTCTACCAGATCGCAACCGATCAAGTCGAGGCCTTGGCAGCCGCGAACGATTTCAATCGCCTGAATGGTCGTCAGACCGCCGATTTCCGGGGTGCCGGTGCCAGGTGCCCAGGCCGGATCGATGCCGTCGATGTCGAAGCTAAGGTACACCGGGCCACCGCCGACTTTCTCGCGCACTTCGGCCATCAGCGGTGCCAGCGACTTGTGCCAGCACTCTTCAGCCTGAACCACGCGGAAACCCTGATCGCGGCTCCAGTTGAAGTCGTCAGCGGTGTAACCCTGAGCGCGCAGACCGATCTGCACGACACGGTCGCAATCGAGCAGACCTTCTTCAACCGCGCGGCGGAAGGTAGTGCCGTGGGCGATTTTCTCGCCGAACATGTGATCGTTGACGTCCGCGTGGGCATCGATGTGCACCAGACCGACCTTGCCGTGCTTTTTATGAATCGCCCGCAGGATCGGCAGGGTGATGGTGTGGTCGCCACCCAGGGTCATCGGGATCACGTTGTGCTCGAGGATGTTGTCGTAGGCTTCTTCGATGATGCGCACGGCGTCGAGCAGGTTGAAGGTGTTGATCGCCACGTCGCCAATGTCGGCCACGGCCAGCGAGTCGAACGGCGCAGCGCCGGTCGCCATGTTGTAAGGGCGGATCATCACTGATTCGGTGCGAATGTCGCGTGGCCCGAAGCGGGTGCCGGGGCGCAGCGAAGTACCGATGTCCAGTGGCACGCCTACGAAGGCAGCGTCCAGGCCGGCAGCGGTCGGTACATGGGGGAGTCGGAGCATGGTGGCGATGCCGCCGAAGCGCGGCATTTCGTTGCCGCCCAGTGGTTGGTGAAGAATCTTGTCCACGGGTAGGGCCTCATCGTCTTTGTTTTATTTATATCGGCGCGCCGTTGAGCACAGGTTCGGACGCCGCTGTGGGGCCGATGATGCGAAATGTAGTGAGGGGAAAGAATCGCTACGGGCAAATACTTAGTTCAGATTTTTCTAAACTAATGGCGAGGCCCGGGATAGACTCTTTACCTGGTTAAATATCCCTGTAGGAGCTGCCGAAGGCTGCGATCTTTTGATCTTGA
>NZ_LHVN01000009.1:0-34498 GCF_001269815.1 Pseudomonas sp. P1.31
TAAAAACAAAGATCAAAAGATCGCAGCCTTCGGCAGCTCCTACAGGGGAAAAGTCCGATGTTTGGAGAGCCGCATGGCCAACGCTTTACCCGACCTGAAACTATTGCGCATCTTCGTCAGCGTCGTGCGCCATCAGGGTTTCGCCAATGCGCAGCAGGAACTCAACCTGTCGACCTCGGCGATCAGCACCTACATGAGCCAGCTCGAAGCCGCGCTCGGTCTGGTGCTGTGCCATCGCGGGCGCGGCGGGTTCAGCCTGACCAGCAAGGGTGAGCTGTTCCATCAGGAAACCCTGCGCCTGCTCGCCGAACTCGAAGGGTTCGAGCAATACGCTGCCGCGCTCAAGGGCGAATTGCGCGGCACGCTCAACCTCGGCGTGATCGACTCCACGGTCAGCGACAAGGCCTTACCGTTCGCCGAAGCCATCGGCGGCTACAGTCAGGAACACCCGGCGGTGCATTTGCACTTATCGGTGATGAGCCCCTACGAATTGCAACTCGGCGTGCAGGACAACCGCCTCGATCTGGCCATCGGCGCGTTCTCCACACGGATGAGCGGTCTGGTCTATATGCCGCTGTACCGCGAACAGCACTGGTTGTATTGCAGCAGCCGCCATCCTTTGTTCAACGAGCGGCGAATCCCCGAGCAAGTCATCACCCAGCAGCGCATGGTCGGTCGTGGTTATTGGAGTCAGGCCGAGCTGGCGCGTCACGGTTTCAAACACAGCGCCGCGACCGTGGAAAGTATGGAGGCGCAGCTGATTCTGGTGTTGTCCGGCGCCTACATTGGTTACTTGCCGGAGCACTACGCCCAAGCCTGGGCTGACAAGGGCGATTTGCGCGTATTGCTGCCGGCGACGTTCGGTTATCAGGCGCCGTTCTCGATGATCATGCGTCGCGGCCGTAGTCGCGAGCCGCTGATCCAGACTTTCCGTGATTTGCTCAAAGCACAGCTCAATCAGGCTTAGCTTGTAGGAACAAGAAGTATGTCCAGACCTCAATGCCCGCGCTGCCTGCGCCCACAAACCCATTGCCTGTGCCCGCTGATCCCCAGCCTCGACAGCCGCACGCGGGTGTTGCTGTTGCAGCATCCGAGCGAGGTCAATCATGCGTTGAACACCGCGCGATTGGCGGCGTTGGGGTTGAGCAATGCCGAGTTGATTGTCGGCGAGGTTTTTGAGGATTTGCCGACGCTGCTGAATCAGCCGGGCTATCGGGCGCGGTTGTTGTTTCCCGCCGATGATGCGCAGCCGATGCAGGCTTACGCTGAGTCGGATGAGCCGTTGTTACTGGTGGTGCCTGATGGAACGTGGCGTAAAGCGCGCAAGATGCTGCACCTCAATCCACTGCTGGCGGCGTTGCCACGGGTGACGCTGGCCGAGGGCGGGGTGTCGCGCTATCGGTTGCGCAAGGCCCCGGGGCCGGGGGCGTTGTCGACGGTTGAGGCGATTGTGCAGGCATTGCAAACGCTGGAGGCACCGGTTTCGTTTGAACCGTTGCTCAAGCCGTTTGAAGCGTTGATCGAGGGGCAGATCGCGGCGATGGGGGAGGAGACCTTTCAGCGTAATCATGGCGATAGATAATCATTGTTTGTGCCGGCCTCTTCGCGAGCAAGCTCGCTCCCACAGGGGATCGCATTCCAAATGTGGGAGCGAGCTTGCTCGCGAAGGCGCCAGATCAATCACCGCAAATCTCAATAATCGCTACCGCTCGCGCATCGCCTCAGTCCGCGCCTTCAACACCGGTTTCAACAGGTAATCCAGCACACTCTTCTCGCCGGTAATAATGTCCACCGTCGCCACCATCCCCGGAATAATCAGCAGCGGCTTCACATCTCCGCCCAAATGGTTTTTATCGGTGCGCACCTGAATCAGGTAAAAGCTGTTGCCCTTGTCATCAGTAATCGTGTCCGCGCCGATCAACTCAAGCTTGGCGCTCAGCCCGCCGTAAATCGTGTAGTCATATGCACTGAACTTGACCATCGCCTTCTGCCCTGGATGCAGAAACGCCACGTCCTGCGGGCGCACTTTGGCTTCGATCAGCAGGTTGTCCTCCAGCGGCACGATTTCAACCATGTCGCTGCCCGGCTGCACCACGCCGCCGATGGTGTTGACCTTCAATTGCTTGATCACGCCGTGCACCGGTGAAGTCACGGTGGTGCGGGTGACCCGGTCGTCGATGGCGATGCTGGTCGCGGTGATTTTTGACAGGTCGGTGCGCTTCTCATTTAGCTCTTTGGCGGCTTCGGAGCGGAAGGTTTGTTCGGATTCGTCGATCTTGCTGCGGATCTCGGCAATCGCCGATTCGGCGCGGGGAATGGCCAGTGTGGTGGCGTTCAGCGAACCTCGGATCTCCACCGCGCTGCGCTTCAATCGCAGGATCTCCACCGGCGACACCGCACCGGTTTTCACCAGCGGTTCGGACATGTTCATTTCTTGCTGCAGCAAGGCCAGACTGGAACTGAACTGGCCCTGCTTGGAACGAAATTCCGCCAGTTCCTGGGTTTTCTGCCGCAGTTGTTCGCTGAGGGTTCGTTGTTCACTGGCCAGTCGGCGCTGGCGTTGGTCATACAGCGAGCGCTCGTCTTCAGCGACTTGCGGCGCTTTGGCGACCACTTCATCGGAGAGCTTGAACGGCCGGCCTTCCGCTTCTGCTGACAACCGTTCGACCTGCGCCGTCAGCGCATAACGATCGGCCTCGCTCTCGCCTTTGTTCGAACGGAAGCGCGTGTCATCCAGACGCAGCAGGGTGTCGCCCTTGTTCACCATTTGCCCTTCACGCACGAAGATCTCGGTAACGATGCCGCCCTCAAGGTTCTGGATCACCTGAATCTTGCTCGACGGAATCGCCTTGCCTTCGCCCATGGTCACTTCTTCGAGCACGGCGAATTTGGCCCAGACCACCGCACTGATCAACAGCCCCGCCGCCAGCCACACGGTGATCCGCGACCAGCGCGGCGAATCCTGCAACGCGGCCCCGGCGGTTTCCGGCATGAACTCGGCTTCGGCACTTTTGCCGAAACTGTCGAAGTAGCCGCGAGATTTGCTATCTGAAGATGCCGACATGGGGCGATACCCCTCAATTAAGAAACATCAAACTGGATGACCCATCAGTGGCCAGGGAGCTTCCCCTCGCCACAGAACCTCCCTTTGCCCAGAGCTTCCTGTGTTCAGAGAACTTCCCAGGTGGGCACAGAAAATTCCTGTGGCCAAAAAGCTTTCCTGTGGTGAGGGGATTTATCCCCGATGGGTTGCGCAGCAGCCCCAAAAAACTCATGGGCGCTGCGTACCCAATCGGGGATAAATCCCCTCGCCACAGGTTTTGTGTAAGGCACAGGTTCTGTGCAATGCAGGGCACTTTTTTGTGTAAGCCATAAATTATGGTTAAGCATCTACACCGCCGCAGAGCCGACGCGGCCCTTGCGCAGTGCTTCGATGACTGCTTCTTTCGGGCCGTCGGCGACGATCCGGCCGTTGTCGAGTACCAGCAGCCGATCCACCAGGCTCAGCATCGAGGTGCGGTGGGTGACCAGCAGCAGGGTTTTGCCTTGCACCCAGCCATGAAGTTTCTGGCGCAGGATGTCTTCGCTGCTGTTGTCCATGGCGCTGGTGGGTTCGTCGAGGAGCATGATCGGCGGGTCGAGCAACAGCGAACGCGCGAGCAATACCGCTTGGCGTTGGCCGCCGGAAAGCAATTGCCCGCGCTCACCGACCGGCCGATCAAAACCTTGCGGATGCTGGCGAGCGAGTTCGGTGACGCCGGTCAGCTCAGCCACTTCAAGCATCCGCGAATCGCTGACGTAGCGTGCGCCGAGGGTGAGGTTATCGCGCAGGCTGCCCGCCAGCAGCGGCAGGTCGTGGGCGACATAGCCGATTTGCTGGCGCAGATCCGCGACATCCAGTTGCCGCAGGTCGAGACCGTCGAGCAGCAACTGGCCTTCTTCTGGCTCATAGAAACCCATGACCAATCGCGCCAAGGTGCTTTTACCCGAGCCACTGCGACCGATAATGCCAACCCGTTCGCCGGCTTTGAGACTGAAACTGATGTTGCTCAGGGCCGGCGCATTCTGGCCGTTGTAGTGAAAGGTCACGCCGCTGACGTCCAGCGCGCCTTGCAGTTGCGTGCGTTCCAGCGGCCGGTGTTTGCCGTCGCGTTCCTGTGGCAGTGACATCAGCGCGTCGGTGCTTTTCATGGTCAATTGCGCTTGCTGATAACGAGTGATCAGCCCGGCGATCTGCCCCAGCGGCGCGAGTACGCGGCTGCCGAGCATGTAGCTGGCGACCAGCGCACCGACGCTGAGGTTGCCGGCGATGATGCTGTAAACCCCGGCGACAATCGTCGCCATCCCCGAGAACTGCTGGATGAACAATGTGCCGTTGGTTGCCAGCGCCGAGAGATTGCGCGCATGGCTGTCGAGGCGGGTGAGGGCGCCGTGGGTGCTTTCCCATTTGTGCTGGCGCTCGCTTTCGGCACTGCAGGCCTTGAGGGTTTCCAGACCGCCGAGTGTTTCGATCAACACGGCCTGGCGTTCGGCGCCGAGGCTCAGGCTTTTCTGCACGGTGTCGCGCAGACGCACCTGAATCGCCAAAGCGAAAATGATCGTGATCGGAAACGCCAACATCGGAATCACCACCAGCCAGCCGCCGAGGAGGCCGATCACCACCAGCATCAAAACGACGAAGGGCAGGTCGATCAGGCTGGTCAGGGTGACGGCGGTGAGGAATTCACGCAGACCCTGAAAGTCATGAATGCTCTGCGCAAACCCGCCGATGGTCGCTGGCCGCGCCTTCATCGACATGCCGGTGATGCGTTCAAACAAAGTCGCGGAAAGGATCACATCGGTTTTCTTGCCGGCGGTGTCGAGCAAGTGCGCACGCACCACCCGCAGCACCAGTTCGAAACCGGTGCCGATCAACAGGCCGATCGACAACACCCACAAGGTCGACGTCGCTTGGTTTGGCACCACGCGGTCGTAGGTCTGCATGACGAACAACGGCACCATCAGGCCCAACAGGTTGATCAGGAAACTGGCGAGAATCGCATCGCCGTATAGCCATTTCGACAGCTTCAGCGTGTCGCGAAACCACGCATGCACGCGCGGCACCAGCGGTGAGCGCAGGTCTTCGAGTTCGTGGCGCGGCCGGGCGAACAAGGCCTGGCCGCTGTAGTGTTCGGTGAGTTCTTCACGGCTGACCCATTGCTCGCCGCCATCGGCTTCGCTGGGCAGAATCAGCGCTTTGCCGTCATCGCCAAAACGCCGCAACACGGCGGTGCGGCCGTCGTTGAGCAACAACAGAATCGGCAGGTTCAGTGGTGAGATGTCTTTCAGTTCACGGCGCAACATCCGCGCCTGCAACCCTGCACGAGCAGCAGCGCGCGGCAGCAAATCCAGGCTAAGACGTTGTTTGTTCAGCGGCAGCCCGGCACTCAGGCTGGCGCGACTGACTGTCGCGCCGTGCAGTTTGCAGAGAATCAACAGACCGTCGAGTAACGGATCATCGAAGCTCAGCCGCGGATCGACCCCAGAGTTACCGGGTTCCATGCTGGTCATATTGATCGCTCCTTTGAACTGGCTCGGACACCCACATCAACCCTGCTGCATGATCGTTCCCACGCAGAGCGTGGGAACGATCATGCAGCCTTCGGCAGCTCCTACAGGGGGGATTTATTTCAGCTCTGGGAGGCGGGCTTCGTTTTTCACTTCGCTGGAGGCGATCGCATCGGCGGGCAGCACCACCCGTTGTTTGCTCAGCAACTGGCCCATGTTCGCCAGCACGCGGTACATCGAATATTCCTCGGTGTAGCGGATTTCGGTATAGCGACGGTTGGCGTTGTAGAGCTCGTTTTCACTGTCGAGCAAGTCGAGCAGGGTGCGTTGGCCGAGGCCGAACTGATCCTGATACGCGGCGCGTACACGCTTGGTGGTTTCCGCGTATTCGCGGGCGGTCGGGGTCTGTTTCTTCGCGTTGAGCATGGCGTTCCAGGCCAAGTGAATGTTCTCGTTGAGCTGACGCAGGGCGTTGTTGCGGATGTCCATCGCCTGATTGATCTGGTGCGCATCGGAGGCCAGTCGCGCCTTGTCGCTGCCGCCACGGAACAGGTTGTAGTTCATGATCACGCCGACACGCCATTCGTTGTCGTGACCTTCATCGCCCTGCACGTTGTTGTTCGCGCCCACCGCTGCTTCAGCGTCGAAGCGTGGGTAGAACGGCGACTTGGCGACTTCGTATTGGCTCTCGGCCGATTGCACGTCGGCCTGCGCCGATTTCAGGTACGGGTTGTTTTCGACCATGCTCTGCTGGGCTTCCGGCAGGGTGGTCGGCAACTCGCCACGGGTCGTGGCCGGGGCTTCCAGTTCATCAGGCATGCGCCCGACAACGCTGAAGAAGTTCGACTCGGCATCCGCCAGATCCACTTCCGCGGTGTCGAGGTTGTTTTGCGCCAGCGCTTTACGCGCCACCGATTGATCGGAGTCGGCAGTGCTGCCGATGCCGCGCTCGGTGCGCAGGCCAATCTGATCGTTGACGCGCAAGTGCGCTTGCAGGTTGTTCGTGGCCAGGGTCACCAGTTCGCGGCGCTTGAGCACTTCGAGGTAGACCTCGATGGTGCGCAGGGCCAGATCCTGAGCGGTGCCTTGCGCGTAGTAGGCGCGCGAATTGGACACGCCTTTGGTGCGCTCAACCTCGTTGGCGGTGTTGAAACCGTCGAACAGCATTTGCCGTAAACGCAGCTCGGACTGGGTGTAGTTGAGAATTCGTGTGTCGTGGTTACCGAAGGCGCGGGTGTTGGTGTTGTCGCTGTAGCCACGGCCATACGCGGCGTTCAAATCGACGGACGGATAGAAACCGCCCTTGGCGACTTTGACTTGTTCATCAGCCGACAGGCGTGCGTCCACGCGCGAAGCGAGTTCCGGGTGGGTGGCGATGGTGCTTTGGATCGCCTCGGTGAGGTTCATGGCCTGGGCTTGGGATGTGCAAGCCATGGCCAGCAAAACCGCGCTGCAGAGGGGGGTTAAAACGCGCATGGGTGCATCTCCCTGAGTCCTGATGGTGTGTTACTGTCGCCAAAAATTTGACGATATTTTTAGTGGAAAGCGTTTCACTCTTGTAACAACAGAGCTAAGAACATAATGAAGCGTAGCTAAGAAAAAATTTTCATAAGGCTTATTCCGAAAAAAACTTATGCGGTTTGTAAAATCCGGCACATTGTTCAGCTCGAAAGCCTTTGTTTTATGCGCGCTAGGGAGCGCAGAAAGGCTTGAGGAAAGTTCCATTCACTTTGCGACATACGGCGAAGTACTGCTGAAGGGGAGGGACGCGTAGCGGCTGGGGAGCGACAGATTTTTGTCACTCGAGTGATTCACCGGCGTTACGTAGCGCTCGTGGGAATGCTGCATTGATCAGGGTTTTCAAGTGCTTGATAGCACTGATGTTTCCTGAACGGCGCAACCTGCGAACGAACTGTCGAAGGCGCGAGCGTCGCCACGGCAACCCGATTGAGCCATGGGCTACTTCGTTAACCAGTGCCGACAGTGGTCGGCAGCGGAGGAATTCACATGGCAACGCTCATCGGTACCGTCACTAAAGTCATTGGTCAGGTTTTCGCACAGGCAGCGGACGGCACAAAGCGCGCGCTGGTCGAAGGCGATCGGCTGTTTGCCGGCGATCAATTGATCACCGGAGCCGAAGGCGCCGTTGCCGTTCATCTGCAAAATGGCAAAGAGCTAACCCTTGGGCGCGGCAGCAGCATGACCCTGTCCGGGCAACTGCTCGCCGATCAAGCCGCGCACGTGAACGCGGCCGAGGCGGTGACGCCGAGCGAAGCGCAACTGACCGACGTTGAGCAAATCCAGAAAGCCATCGCCGCCGGTGATGACCCGTCGAAAACCGCTGAAGCCACTGCCGCCGGGCCAAACGCTCCGGGTGGCGCGCCAGGTGAAGCGGGCGGTGGTCACAGTTTTGTCTTGCTGACGGAAGTCGGCGGGCGGGTTGATCCGATCATCGGTTTCCCCACCGCCGGGTTCGGCGGCATTCCTGAATTCCCCGAAGAACGCCACAACGTGGTGATCGACAACGGCGACGACACACCAGTGATTGTGCCGCCACCGGTCAACAACCTGGTGACCCTCAACGGCCTGTCCGTGCCGGGTGGCGAGCTGAACCTCAACGAAGCCAATCTGCCTGACGGCTCGGCCGCCAATCCGGCAGCGCTGACCCAAAGTGGCAGCTTCACCGTTAACGCGCCGGACGGTTTGAGCAGCCTCAGCGTCGGCGGGATCAGCCTGGTCAACGGTGGTGTAGCGGTCGGTTTCCCGCAGTCGATCACCACGCAATTGGGCAACACCCTGACCATCACCGGCTACAACGCGAGCACCGGTGTCGTCACCTACAGCTATACCCTCAACGGCAACGACACCCACGCAGCGGGCGATGGCGCGAACAACCTCAGTGAACAATTCACCGTGGTTGCCGGCGACAGCAATGGCGATACCGCGACCGGTACGCTCGACGTCAACATCACCGACGACGTGCCGCGCGCAGTGGATGACAGTAACAGCTCAACCGCTTCGGAAACCTTGCTGACGCTGACCGGCAACGTGCTGACCAACGATGTGCAAGGCGCGGATCGCGTGGCCACTGGCCCGGTGACGCCCGGCACGTTCACCGGCACTTACGGCACCCTGGTGCTGAACGCCAATGGCACTTACACCTACACGCTCAACACCAGTGACGCCGATTTCAAAGCGCTGCACGGCGGTGGCAACGGCACCGAAACCTTCGCCTATACCCTCACCGATTCGGACGGCGATAGCAGCACCGCGAATCTGGTTTTGCAGATCCACAACAACGACGACCCGGTGACCCTCGGCGGTTTGAATATTGCGGGCGGCGAGCTGACGGTTTTCGAGAAAAACCTGGCCCTGGGAAGTTCACCTGATTCGGCAGCGCTGACGCAAAATGGCAGCTTCACGGTGACGGCACTCGATGGCGTCACCACGCTGACCGTCGGCGGTATTGCTGTGGTCACCAACGGTGTCGCGGCTGGTTTTCCGCAATCGGTGACGACGCCGCTGGGCAGCACGTTGACCATTACCGGGTTCAACGCGGCGACCGGCGTGGTCAGTTACAGCTACACCCTGGTCGATAACGAAGCGCATCCGAACGCCAATGGCGCGAACACTCTGCCAGAGCAATTCGCCGTCACCGTCGTCGACGACAACGGCACGACCGCGAATGCCACGCTCGATGTGAACATCATCGACGACCTGCCAAAAGCGGTGGATGACAGCAATACCGGCACCGCCTCGGAGACCAATCTCAGCCTCACTGGCAACGTGTTGACCAACGATGTGCAGGGCGCCGACCGCGTGGCCACTGGCGAGACTGCCGGGCCGATCACCGCCGGTACGTTTGCGGGGACTTACGGGACTTTGGTGCTGAACGCCAACGGCACTTACACCTACACGCTGAACACCAGCGATGCGGATTTCAAAGCGCTGCACGGTGGCGGTAACGGCACCGAGACGTTCACCTACACCATCACCGATTCCGACGGTGACACCAGCACCGCGAACCTCGTTTTGCAGATCCATAACAACGATGATCCAGTGGTAATCGGTGGTCTGGATGTTAACGGCGGCGAACTCACCGTTTACGAGAAAAACCTCAGCGACGGCAGCGCACCAGACTCCGGTGCACTGACTCAAAGCGGCACGTTCAACATCACCGCACTCGACGGCGTGACTACCCTGACAGTCGGCGGTATTGCGGTGGTCACCAATGGCGTAGCCGCAGGCTTCCCGCAATCAATCACCACGCCATTGGGCAGCACACTGACCATCACCGGTTTCAACGAAACCACCGGCGTCGTCAGTTACAGCTACACCCTGGTCGATAACGAAGCGCACCCAACCGCGAATGGCGCGAACAATTTGCCTGAGCAGTTCGCCGTCACCGTCGTCGATGACAACGGCACCACCGCCAATGCGACCCTCGATGTGAGCATCATCGACGACCTGCCAAAAGCTGTGGATGACAGCAACACCGGCACCGCCTCGGAGACCAATCTCAGCCTCACTGGCAACGTGCTGACCAACGATGTGCAGGGCGCCGACCGTGTGATCGTTGGCGAGAATGCCGGCCCGATCACAGCGGGTACTTTCGCGGGGACTTACGGCACATTGGTGCTCAACGCCAGCGGCACGTACACCTACACCCTCAACACCACTGATGCTGATTTCAAAGCATTGCATGGCGGCGGTGACGGCACCGAAACCTTCACCTACACCATCACCGATTCCGACGGCGATACCAGCACCGCAAACCTCGTCTTGCAGATCCACAACAACGACGATCCGGTGATCATCAACGGCCTCAACGTGAATGGCGGCGAACTCACCGTTTACGAGAAAAACCTCAGCGACGGCAGCGCACCAGACTCCGGTGCATTGACGCAAAGCGGCACCTTCAACATCACCGCACTCGACGGCGTGACCACGCTGACCGTGGGCGGCATTGCCGTCGTCACCAACGGCGTAGCAGCAGGTTTCCCGCAATCAATCACCACGCCATTGGGCAGCACACTGACCATCACCGGTTTCAATGAAACCACCGGCGTCGTCAGCTACAGCTACACCCTGGTCGATAACGAAGCGCACCCAACCGCCAACGGCGCAAACAACCTGTCAGAACAGTTCGCCGTCACCGTCGTCGACGATAACGGCACCACCGCCAATGCCACGCTCGATGTGAACATCATCGACGACCTGCCAAAAGCTGTGGATGACTCGAACGCAGGTACCGCCTCGGAAACCAATCTGTCGCTAACTGGCAACGTGTTGACCAACGATGTGCAGGGCGCCGACCGTGTGGTCACTGGCGAGAATGCCGGGCCAATCACCGCCGGTACTTTTGCGGGGACTTACGGCACATTGGTGCTCAACGCCAACGGCACCTACACCTACACGCTGAACACCACCGACGCCGATTTCAAAGCGCTGCACGGTGGCGGCAACGGTACTGAAAACTTCACCTACACCATCACCGATTCCGATGGCGATACCAGCACCGCAAACCTCGTCTTGCAGATCCACAACAACGACGACCCGGTGATCATCAACGGCCTCAACGTGAATGGCGGCGAGCTGACTGTTTACGAAAAAAACCTCAGCGACGGCAGCGCACCAGACTCCGGCGCACTGACCCAAAGCGGCACGTTCAACATCACCGCACTCGACGGCGTGACCACGCTGACCGTTGGCGGTATTGCCGTCGTCACCAACGGCGTAGCCGCAGGCTTCCCGCAATCAATCACCACGCCTCTGGGCAGCACGCTCACGATCACCGGTTTCAACGAAACCACCGGCGTCGTCAGTTACAGCTACACCCTGGTCGATAACGAAGCGCACCCAACCGCGAACGGCGCAAACAATCTGCCAGAGCAGTTCGCCGTCACCGTTGTCGATGACAACGGCACCACTGCCAACGCGACCCTCGACGTCAACATCGTCGACGACCTGCCTAAAGCGCTGGACGACAGCAATACAACCACGGCGTCGGAAAGCCAACTGACGCTGACCGGCAACGTCCTGACCAACGATGTGCAGGGCGCCGACCGTGTCGCCAGCGGGCCGGTGACCGCCGGTACGTTCACCGGTACTTACGGCACCTTGGTGCTCAACGCCAACGGCACGTACACCTACACCCTCGACACCACCGATACCGACTTCAAAAATCTGCACGGCGGCGGCAACGGTACCGAGAATTTCACCTACACCATCACCGACTCCGACGGCGATACCAGCACCGCCAACTTGGTGCTGAACATCCATAACAATGACGATCCAGTGGTGCTCAACGGCCTCGACGTCAATGGCGGCGAACTGACGGTCTACGAGAAAAATCTCGGTGACGGCACCAGTCCGAATACTGCGGCGCTGACCCAGAGCGGCACCTTCACCGTCACTGCCCTCGACGGTCTGCAAACCCTGACCGTCGGCGGCATCAACGTGGTGACCGGTGGCGTGGCCGCAGGTTTCCCGCAATCGATCACCACGCCGTTGGGCAGCACGCTGACCATCACCGGTTACAACGAAACCACCGGTGTCGTCAGCTACAGCTACACCCTGGTCGATAACGAAACCCACCCGAATGCCAACGGCGCCAACAGCATCACCGAGAACTTCAACGTGGTGGCGACGGACACCGATGGCAGCACCGCCAACGGCCAGATCAACGTCAACATCGTCGATGATTTGCCGAGCGCCCACCCTGATGCCGCGTCGGTGGCAGAGGGCGGAACCGTCAGTGGCAATGTGCTCGACAACGATATCGGCGGCGCCGATGGCCCGGCGGCGACCGGCGCGGTGGTTGGCGTGCGTGCCGGCGCCGACACGTCGACCTCGGCCCTCGGTGGGCTGAACAGCAACATCAACGGCACCTACGGCTACCTGACCCTGGATGCCAATGGCAACGCCGTCTACCACAGCAATCCCAATGCGGTGAACGGCCCGGGCGCGGTGGATGTGTTCACCTATACCGTGCGCGATTCCGACGGTGACGAAAGCACCACAACCATCACCATCGACGTCGCCAACAGCAAACTGTATGCGACCAGCGACACCGATGTGACCGTGTTCGAGAAAGCGCTCGACTTGACCAAGGACGGCGCGGATCTGGCCCCCGGTACGGTCACCGGCAGCGACCCGAGCAACACCGGCGAAACCGCGTCCGGCACCCTGGTCGGCTCGGTCACTGGCGCGGTCGGCGCGATCAGCTATGCATTGGTCGGCAGTGCCACCGGCAACTACGGACAGATCGTCCTCAACCTCAACGGCACCTACACCTACACCCTGACATCGCCGGCGACCACCACGCCGCATGCCGACGACGGCGCCAACATCCTGACCGAAAGTTTTACTTATCAGGCCACCGATTCGCTGGGCAATATCGTCACCAGCACCATCGTCGTCAGCATCGTCGACGACGTGCCACATGCAGTGAACGACGGCAACGCCAACAGCGCTTCGGAAAGCCTGTTGACCCTCACCGGCAACGTGCTGACCAACGATGTGCAAGGCGCCGACGTGGTGGCGAGCGGGCCGATTACCCCCGGCACCTTCACCGGCACCTACGGCAAACTGGTGCTCAACGCCGACGGCTCGTACACCTACACGCTGGACACCAGCGATGCTGACTTCAAAAATCTGCACGGCGGTGGCAACGGCACCGAGACGTTCACCTACACCCTGACCGATGCCGATGGCGACGTCAGCACCGCCAATCTGGTGCTGAACATCCATAACAATGACGATCCGGTGGTGCTCAACGGCCTCGACGTCAACGGCGGCGAACTCACCGTTTACGAGAAAAACCTCAGCGACGGCACCAGCCCGAACACAGCCTTGCTGACCCAGAGCGGCACCTTCACCGTGACCGCCCTCGACGGCCTGCAAACCCTGACGGTCGGCGGCATTGCCGTGGTGACCAACGGTGTCGCCGCAGGCTTCCCGCAATCGGTGGTTTCGCCGCTGGGCAGCACCTTCACCATCACCAATTACAACCCGACCACCGGTGTCGTGAGTTACAGCTACACCCTGGTCGACAACGAAACCCACCCGAACGCCAATGGTGCCAACAGCCTCACCGAGAACTTCAACGTGGTGGCGACGGACACCGATGGCAGCACCGCCAACGGCCAGATCAACGTCAACATCATCGATGACCTGCCGACCGCCAAGGCCGACACCGGCTCGGTGGCCGAGGGCGGTACCGTCAACATCAGCGTGCTGGGCAATGACGTCACCGGCGCCGATGGCGCAGCAACAGGCGGGGCGGTGGTCGGCGTGCGCGCCGGCAGCAACACCGGCACATCGGCCATCGGCGGGCTCAACAGCAACATCAACGGCAACTTCGGTTACCTGACCCTCGACGCAGCGGGCAACGCCGTTTATCACAGCAACCCAAACTCAGTGAGCCCTGCGGGCGCGACTGACACTTTCACCTACACCATCCGCGACAGCGACGGCGATGAAAGCACCACGACCATCACCATCAACGTCGCCGACAGCAAACTGATTGCCTCGGTCGATCAGGACGTCACGGTCTACGAAAAAGCCCTCGACCTGACCAAGGATGGCCAGGATCTGGCCGCCGGCACGGTCACCGGCAGCGACCCAACCAACACCGGCGAAACCGCGACGGGCACGCTGGTCGGCGCGGTCACCGGCGGCAGCGGCGCGCTGACTTACACCTTGGTCGGCAGCGCCACCGGCAGCTACGGGCAGATCCAGCTGAATGCCGACGGCACCTACACCTACACGCTGACTTCGGCGCCGAAAACCTCGCCGAACGCCAACGACGGCGCGAACACCCTCAGCGAAAGTTTCACCTACAAAGCCACCGATGCGCTGGGCAACAGCACCACCAGCACCATCGTCGTCAACATCGTCGATGACGTGCCAAAAGCCGTGGCTTCCGATCGTTCGGTGGCGGCGGTGGAGATCGATTCCAACCTGCTGATCGTCCTCGACATCTCCGGCAGTATGGCCGACGCCTCCGGCGTGCCGGGTCTGTCGCGGCTGGCGCTGGCCAAGCAGGCCATCAGTGCGCTGCTCGACAAGTACGACGATCTCGGCGACGTGAAAGTGCAACTGGTGACCTTCAGCAGCAGCGCTACCGATCGCACCTCGGTGTGGGTCGATATCGCCACTGCCAAGACGATACTGGCGGGTTTGACCGCGGGCGGCGGCACCAACTACGACGCCGCCGTGGCGACCATGCAGACTGCGTTCAACACCTCGGGCAAACTCACCGGCGCGCAGAATGTTGGCTACTTCTTCTCCGACGGTAAACCGACCACTGGCCAGGAAATCGGCACGGCGGATGAAACCGCGCTGAAAGCCTTCCTCGACGCCAACAACATCCGCAACTACGCGATCGGTCTGGGCAGCGGCGTGAGCAACGCCAACCTCGATCCAGTGGCGTACGACGGCATCACCCACACCAACACCAACGCTGTAGTGGTGACAGATCTCAACCAACTCAACTCGGTGCTTTCGGGTACCGTGGTCGGCGCGCCGGTTACCGGTTCGTTGCTGGGCGAGGGCGGTACGTTCGGCGCGGATGGCGGCTTTATCAAAACCATCGTCGTCGACGGCACCACCTACACCTACGATCCGAAAGCCCTTAGCGGTCAGGGTTCGTTGACGGCGACGGTTGGCACCAACCACGGCACGTTCAACACCGTAAACAACTCGGTGAGCATCGCCACCAACAATGGCGGCACGCTGGTGGTCAACCTCGACACCGGCGACTACACCTACACTTCGCAGAAAACCACCGCCGTGGTGATCACCGAGAACATCGGCTTCACCGTCAGCGACAACGACGGCGACCTCGCCAGCTCGACACTGACCGTGAAAGTGATCCCCAACGCGCCTCCGGTGGCGGCGGACGATCACGTCATCACTAACGTGCTGTCGAGCAACGTCGTGGTGCCGGGCGAATTGCTGCTGGCCAACGACACCGATCCGAATGGCGATACGCTCAACGCCACGCCGACGACGTTCAATACCGGTTGGGCGGCGAAGGGCGCGGACTTCACCGGCACCGGCGCGATCAGCTTTGCCGGCACCGGTAACACCGCCGCCAACCAAAGCCTCGCCGATGTGCGCAATACGTTCGCGGCCAACACCGCAGCGATGACCGCCGTGCTGGTGGTCAGCGGTTACCTCGGCGCCGTCACCACCGCCAATGCCAACGACGAAGACCTGATCACAGTCAAACTGAAACAGGGCGAAACGCTGAACCTGGATCACAATCTGGCGGCCGGTCACATCACCATGGAGTACTCGCTCAATGGTGGCGCGTTCACCGCCATTGCTGACGGCGGCACCATTACCGCCAGCGCTGACGGTACGTATCAGATCCACGTGACCAACATCACCAACACCAGTGGCAGCAACACTACGGCGGCGGAAAACTACCAACTGACCATGACCCTCAACTACGCCGGGGCCCACGACATCACCCCGGACTTCAACGGCACCTACACCGCCAATGACAACCATGGCGGCAGCGACACTGCCAACGTCAGCATCAGCTATCAGGATGGCCACACCCTCACCGGTACCTCCGGCGATGACATCCTGGTCGCCGGCACCGGCAACAACATCATCAACGCCGGCGACGGCAACGATGTGCTTACCGCAGGCTCCGGCAACAATGAAATGCACGGCGGCGCCGGCAACGATTTGCTCTACAGCGGCCCGGGCAATGACATTCTGGACGGCGGCACCGGCACGGACACGGCAAGCTATGCCCACGCCACTGCCGGCGTCACGGTCAACCTCGGCCTGCTCAGTGCGCAAAACACCCTCGGTGCGGGAACTGACACCCTGACGGGCATCGAAAACCTCGTCGGCTCGAACTTCAACGACACGTTAACCGGCGACAACAATAACAACGTGATCAATGGTGGGCTGGGCAACGACATCCTCAACGGTGGCGGCGGTGACGACTTGCTGATCGGCGGCCTGGGCAACAACACCCTGACCGGCGGAGCAGGGGCCGACACCTTCCAGTACCTCAAGGGCAACAGCGGCCACGACACCATCACCGACTTCACCCCCGGCACCGACAAGCTCGACCTGTCGCAATTGCTGCAAGGTGAAAACGGCACCACGGCGTCGCTCGATGACTACCTGCACTTCACCGTCACCGGCACGGGCGCGTCGGTGCTCACCAGCATCGACGTCAGCGCCATGGCCGGTGCCACGCCAAACCAGACCATCGACCTGGCCGGCGTCAACCTCGCCAGCCACTACGGTGTAACACCGGGGGCCGGCGGGATGATTGCCAGCGGGCACGACACGGCGACGATCATCACCGGCATGCTCAACGATCATTCGTTGAAGGTCGATACCGTCTGATCCGAGGCTGAAACGACAAAACCCGCGCTCCCGGTTGAGAGGGAGGGCGGGTTTTTTTACGTCTGAAAATAATGGATCTCAATGATATTCCCGGCGTCTGAGGAAGCTCATGTGGGCAGTTCTCCGACGAACGGTCGCAAAACCTGTAATTTCTGACAGTAGTCAGAACCTGCCCTCGCGCATTAAATGAAGCCATGCAGTGACGGCGCAAATCGCGCCGCTCCGCAACTTTCATAAGGGAAGGCCGGGAAATGGACAAGCATGAACATCCTGCCGAGCCGCCGATCGATGGCCTCGCTGAAATAGCTGCCGCGATGGAAGCACCCAAAGTCCCCGCTGTGCTCGATCCGGATGATCCCAGGGGATTGCTGCCGCTGACAGCGTTGGGTGACAGGCTGGCAGTGACCTTCGAAGACTTCGGCCAAGGAATGGCACCGGGTGAGCTCGACCTTGTTGAATTGGGTTTTATGCCCAAAGGCGGGGTCTTCAATAACGTCGATGAGCGTTGGTACCCGACCAGCGACCCCATCAGCTGGCCACAAACCCTTTATGTGCCCCGGGATCTTCTGTCGCACGGCGTGTATGAAGTGGCGATCCGCGTCTCCATTTACGGCAGTAATCCGAATCCCGGAGACCGTAAAACCCTGACGATCGATACCAACAAGCCCAATTTCGGCAACAAGCCAGGGGCCGTGATATTCCCCGCCGAATTGGGCGGCACTGTCGACGAAATCTTCTTGGAGCAAGAGGGTGAGGTCAACGTGCTGGTGCCTTGGTATATCGACGCCGAAAGCGGCGATCGGGCAGTGTATTACTGGACATCGGAGCAAGACCCTCCGGACACCGAGACCCCGGTTCGTGAGCAGGAATTCAGTGCCGAAGACATCGCCGCGAAACGCCTGAACATCACGGTGTACGCCGATGAAATTCGTGCTGGTGGCGCGGGTAAACGCTTCCTTTATTACTTCCTCAGAGATCGCGCGGGGAATGAAGGGCGACACTCCTTTCTTTCGCCGATCAATGTTGATCTGACTCCCGCTCCCGGTGCCCTGCCACCTCCAAGGGTTCCGCTGTCCGCCAGAGGTCTGGTGGACCGGCAGCAGGCCCGGGACGGGCTGTTTGTTGAGATCGATCAATACGACCTTGCGGATTCCGCGCAATGGGTCGCGGTTTTCTGGGACGGTATCGCGCTTGCCGAGATTCCCGTGGATCTTGCCGGTTTTCCGTTGAAAGCTCCCGTGCCCTGGCCGGCGTTGCACGACAGAGGCGACGGGCCATTTCGAGCAAAGATTTACTACAAAATAAGGCAGGGAGCGGCGTACGGAAGGCCTTCGCCAGAGATATCGGTCGCAGTCAACCTGACGCTGGCGGGCCAGGATCATGACAAGGCACCCGCCCTGATTAATGAAGACCTCGCGTTGGTTGAGGTGTATGGGGAGCATTCAGCCACCCTCAACACGTTGCTCACTGAGGATCACGGATTCCCGGCCACTGTGTCACTGACGCTGTACGACGCACCCGAAGCGGGACAGTTGCTGGAACTTCACTGGGGCAGTTACACAGGGGCTGTTGCTCAGTACAAAGTTCAGCCTGGCGATGTGGCCGGTCAACCGATCTCCTTTATCGTGCCGTGGCATGTAATCGACAGCGATAAAAAGAATCCGGCCTTGCCGGTGTTCTACACCACCGACAACGGAGTGAATCAGCAACAGTCGCTACCGACCCATGTCAGGGTCGACATTGTCGTCATCGACAACATGAAGGAACCACTGTTTCCCCATGCCGGAAAGGAAGGCGTGCTCCATTGTTGCGCCAGACCCCGATTGTGGGAGGGCGTCACGGTAAGAATTCCCGCCGACCCGAATATCGAGCAGGGCGATACGCTCATTGTTATATGGCAGGGATGCGCGGGGCCCAACGGTACACGTCCTATTCCCGGAACTTGCCGGGAAATTGAACACCCGCTGCCGACACGGGTGCCTGGCACAGACATCGATATTGTTGTTGCGGATTACGACAGGTTGATCGCCCCCATGGTCAATAACGGTTCCGCACTGGTGTATTACAAATTGCGTAAGTCAGGAGGCGGGCGCGGAACGTCTCGACCGGACTTTGTCATCATCAACCGGACTATGCCCAGCGGCGACATCTGTTCGCCAACTAATGATGTGTGTCAGGAAAACTGAAGCAGTTTCAAATCGTGTAATGCAGTGAATGCCGAGTCCGCTTCGTCAATCAGTAGTGGAAGCAAATGACTTGGCGCGTCTATTTGATCAGGAGAACGGTTATGACTTATTTGAAAGAGTTGTCGGCGGCAAAAAAATCTTCTCGCAAACAGTTGAGTGCCTTGCGTAAGTCTTTATTGACAGCCGGTGCGGCGCCGCAAGTTGAAGGGATGTTGGGCCCGATCGCGGGGGACGATATTCACAAGTTGCCAGTTATCCTTCAGGGGAAAGACTGCCCCGTTAAACTTAATGATGTGCAAGTTCCTCCTGGCGCAAAACCCGATGAAACATTTATCTCCCTTTGTAAAGACGGGGTACCGTTTGGGGGATGGGTAGACCTTCCAATGGTGCCAGACAATCCATTTCTAATGACATTGGGCGGAGCCTTTACGACGACGTCAGGGTTGTTCAATTTGTCTTACAAAATCGAATACGGGGGTAATGACAGTCAATCAGAATCGTTGATATTTTTTATCGATACTACGGCTCCCGGTTTTGGATTACCCGCTACGCCGGGTACTCCTCCGGTTGAAGTTGTTGATGGTCTGGTGACACGAGATATTCTGGCTGACCTCGATGGCATCACCATGACGCTTGATGCCCCAGGTGATATTAAGCCAGGTGATATTTACAACGGATATTATGGGAAGAGCGACCCTGGTGTGCCGGTGGGTTTTTATAAAGTTGTCGAAGACACGACGTTACCCATTGAAATAAAAATTGAAAAAAACATTATCGAAACGATGGGTGAAGGCCAGCATATTTTTTACTGTAAATACGAAGATCGGGTCGGCAATATCGGGCCGTCATCCAATCCGTTTGCATTCACCATTCAGCTTCGACCCACCCCAAGTGCTTTGAAGCCTGCAAAGGTTCCATTACATGAAGATGATGATCTGATAGATCTGGACGATGCATTTCCCTCGTTAGGGGTCGTCATTCCGGTGTTTGATAATGGCATTCCAGGGGACGCCGTTCGCGTAACGTTTGATGGGAAGCCTCAACCACTTCAACCCACTGACGGTAAGACTGAAGTGATTGTTGATGTGCCGTTTCTGGTTGTGAAGGGTACCGATCCCGGACCGAAAGACGTAACGCTTACTTACGAGATTTTACGGGAAGGCAAACCTTATCCCGAAGGAACCGCAGTGCCCCTCAATGTTGACTTGTCTATTGCAGGTCCGGTTAACCCTGAGCCCGATCCGGAGTTGGGCAATCCGAACCTGACAAAACTGATTGTCAAAGGCAGCACCGGCAATGACAAGTTGGTAGAAGCGGACGTGGGCAATGATATTGATATTGATCTGACTATTTACACCGGTTACAAGGACGGCGATATCGTCGATCTTGTCTGGGAAGGCGTTAAGGTGCCACCGCCCAACGGGCAATACGAGGTTGACGGGACGGAGGCCGCAGGATTTAAAATTCCTTTCAAACTGCCCAAGGCAGTGTTCCTGGACAGTGGTAATGGTATTAAGTCGGCGCGGTATGTTATTTCCAACCCAGCGGCAAATGGTGACAATGAAAACCCGTCGCCACCGACCGCGGTGGACGCTTATATTATTCCAATCGTCTTGCCAGCTCCCAAGATTCTGAATCTGTACACCAATCCTGCCAATCGCGAGTTCCTTAACTGCAGTTCACTTCGTAGTATTCCGGTGGTGGGCTGGGGTGCCATCGTTAAGGTTGACGGTGATACGGATTTTGCACCGAACATGAAATTAAAGTTCAAGTGGGTTGGTAAGTCCTCGGATCCAGATGCTGATCCCATTGAGGATTTTCTGTTTGAAAAAGAGCTGAAGGGGCTAGAGCATGTTCTTGGGTTTGAGGTTTATTTGCCGTTCGAAACAGCGCTGAAAACGATCGGCGATGGAGAAGGGGAAATCAGCTATGTCGCTGAGATTGATGGCCATGATCGATCGGGAGGGTCACATAAGGTCAGGGTTGTAATGATCAATAATGAAGGTGGTTTCTGCCCTCTTCCTTAAATATTTTGTGTGCATTTTGAAGTTGACAGGCGGGGGGCTTTGTCGTCTGTCAATTTCTTACATTTGCGGAGGTGAATTCTTGCTTAACTTAAGATTAGTCCTACAGAGTAATTACCTGATTCCTTGTATCGTGCGCTCGTTTTAATCATCTGATTCGTGGGAAGGCTTGTCTTCTGAAAGTTTCAAGGAGGTTTCATGGGCGTTTGTACACCTCAATTTTCGTTAGGATTGATCAGTAAAAACTTTATCTGGTTAACCTTGGTCCCCATTTTTTCTTCAAGCCCCCTAGTGTGTGCAGCGACCTTTATCGAAGCGGGCGAAACGCTGAATATTGATCAGACTACGGCGCAGGACAACTACCTCGCACGCAACGGCGGTGTATTGAATGCCAACGGTGCCAATACGTTCGAGGTGTTAATAAACAGCGGATCCGTTCTTAACGCAGTAGGTGGAACCTATGCCGGACGATCCGGCAACGCCGGCGTATCCGTCACCAACGCCAGTGCCAGTCTGACCGATGCCATTGTGACGGGTGATCGTATGGGTATGTCGGTCAATCGGGTGGCGGGCAGCCCCACCGGCTCCAGCGCGGTAATCAGTGGTAGCCAGATCACTGGCCGAACGGCAGGGCTCGAAACGTCCGGCGGCAGCACGACCGTCATGACCGATACTCACCTCACGGCCACTGCGGCGACGGGGGTGGGCCTGAATTCCTTTGGGGGAGAAGTGCATGCCAAAGGCGGCAGCATCATGGGTGGTTTGCATGGCATTCGCTTACGGCCCGACACTCAAGGCATAGGCAACGGCGCCAACGTGATTCTTGATAATGTCCAGGTGCAAGGACAGACCGGCGCGGCGATCCTCGCGACATCCGGGGTGACCTCTCATATTCAAGTGCTTAATTACACGCGCCTGCTTTCCGGCAATGGCATCTTGCTGGACGTTCAGGAAGCTTCGAATGTAACGATGGAGGTGGTCGGCAGTACGCTTGAAGGCAAGCTGAACGTCGCTGACAACAGCACGGCCAATCTCGCGTTCCAACATGGTCTTATGGCGGGCGACGTGCTGGTTGGTGAAGCCTCCACCACTGCCCTGCACCTTGACCGCAGCGAACTTCGCGGCAATATCGATATCGCAGATAACAGCAAGGGCGACCTTATCTTCGACCAGTCTCAAATGACAGGCGACGTGTTGGTCAATGACTCGACCGCGACCGTCGTGTTTGCCAACGGCAGCAATCTGGAAGGCAACGTCAGCTTCACCGGCAACAGCAGCGCTGGCCTGACCTTCGATCAGAGCCAGATGAAAGGCGATGTACTGATCGATAGCCTGCCCGACACGACGGCCGTGAACTTTGCCAACAACAGCGTACTCACCGGCAATGTGAACATCGCGGGCGGCAGCCACGTCGATCTGAACTTCGATCAAAGTCAACTCGCCGGCGATGTCCGGGTCGCCGGTAACTCGACGACGCAGATGGCGCTGAACAACAGCACGTTTCTCGGCAACCTGAATATCAGCGATGACAGCACCGCCAATCTGACGCTCAATCAAAGCCAGATGACAGGTGACGTACTGGTCGATGGGTTAAACACCACTGAGTCGGTCACCCTGGAAAATCAGTCGCAACTCACCGGGCGTCTCGACAAGGTCAACAGCGTTAACATCAAAAGCCAATCAAACTGGACGCTGACGGGTAACGACAACATTGGTACGTTGGCCATGAATGGTGGCAGCGTCACGTTTGGCGCTGCCGAGGCAACCAGCACTTATTACACACTCAACGTCGGCACGTTGGCAGGTACCACCGGTACGTTTGTGATGAAGGGCGATTTTGTCAGCGGCGAGAGTGACAAACTCATAGTGGCTGGACAATCGACGGGGAATTACGGGCTTGCCGTCGCGGCCTCCGGGCTGGATGCGGTAGCCCCCGAGCAGGTTGTACTGGTGCGTACCGGCACCACCGATGGCGCCAGTTTTACGTTGACGGGCAATCGTGCGGTGGATCTCGGCACCTGGTCTTACAGCCTGGCCAGTCGAACCAATGCCGAGGGCGGCAAAGAGTGGTACCTCGATCCGACCACTGAAGTCATCAGCCCCGGTGCTCAGTCGATTCTGGCCCTGTTCAACACCCCGGTCACCAGTTGGTATGGCGAACAGTCGTCACTGCGCACCCGCATGGGCGAGCTGCGTCTTAACGGCGGACAGTCCGGCGGCTGGATGCGCACCTACGGCAGCCAATACAACGTCGCTGATGGCTCGGGCGTGGGCTATCAGCAAAACCAGCAAGGGATCTCGCTGGGCGCCGATGCGCGAGTCGGCGACAGTCAGTGGCTGGTCGGTGTGCTGGCGGGGACGAGCAAGTCGGATCTGAATCTCGATCACGGCACCACGGGCACCGTAAAAAGCTACTACGTTGGGCCCTACGCAACCTGGCTGGACGCCGACACCGGCTACTACTTCGACGGTGTGCTCAAGTTCAACCGGTTCCGCAACGAGTCCAAGGTTAACCTCAGCGATGCCACCCGCGCCAAGGGTGATTACGACAACTGGGGCCTCGGCGCTTCGGCGGAATTTGGTCGGCAATTCAAACTCGCCGACGGCTACTTCATCGAACCGTTCACCCAATGGTCTGCGGTGCAAATTCAGGGCAAACGCTACACCCTGGACAACGACATGACAGCCGACGGCGACACTACGCGTTCCTTGCTCGGCAAGGCGGGCGTTACGGTTGGCCGTAACTTCGAGTTCGGCAAGGCCAGTATTGCGCAGCCTTATCTGCGCATGGCGGTCGCTCATGAGTTTGCGAAGAATAATGAAGTGAAGGTCAACGACAACGTATTCAACAATGACCTGTCAGGCACACGCGGCGAGTTTGGCGCAGGTGTGGCAGTGGCGATGTCCGAGAAGTGGCAGGTGCATGCGGACTTTGATTACTCGAATGGGGAACATATTGAGAAGCCGTGGGGGGCGACACTGGGGGGGCGTTGGTTTTGGTAACGAAACCGTCTGACGCTCATTCGAAAAAAGCCTCGCAGGTCGCGAGGCTTTTTTAATCACTAACTCCTTTATGTCATGAGTTTTACGCAAAGGTCATCGAAATCTATGTAGGTCCCTTCGCTACCGGCATTTGCTAGCTGGATAGTTACGTTTCTGGTACCCGTCAGTGTGAGAGACGCGTGGTAGTTTGCCCAAGTCGTCGTCAAATCCCATATGTTTCGATCCTGGAACATTATCTGCAGAATCGCTCGTGAATCGTCACTACGAGCTCGAAGAGTAAATTGGTATTGGCCGGCCTGCAAAGTAAAGGTTTTTCTTACTTCCGGTATCAATCTGGGCATTCTTATCAAGTAGTTATCGCCTTCAATTCTCAGTATGTTCGCGCCCGCCGGTACGGTTTGCCAGCCGTTGAAGTTTCCAAGAGTGAAATCTGTGCAGTCATGTAAGGCGGCGGTGACGGTAAACGTTCGTTCTGGCGATACTGCACCATCGCCATACAACGCCAGTGCGGTGAGGCTGTAACCTTTGACAGTCAAACCAGTGACGACCTGGCTCCAGTCACCCGAGGCATTGGCGGTCGGTTCGCCCAACGGAGTACTGCCATCGCGCAGACGGATTTTCTGATTCGGACTGGCCTTGCCGGTAACGGTGACAGAGCGATCGAACGTCGTCCCGCCATGGGCAACAGTGCCTTTGGAATCGGTGACATTGGCTATGGTCGGCGCAACGGATTGAGCCACCGTAAAGGTTCGGGCCGCAGACTCCGCACCATCGCCATACAACGCCAGCGCCGTGAGGCTGTAACCTTTGACAGTCAAACCAGTGACGACCTGGCTCCAGTCACCCGAGGCATTGGCGGTCGGTTCGCCCAACGGAGTACTGCCATCGCGCAGACGGACTTTCCGATTCGGACTGGCCTTGCCGGTGACGGTGACAGAGTGATCGAACGTGGTGCCGCCATGGGCAACAGTACCTTTGGAATCGGTAACATTGGCAATGGTCGGCGCAACGGATTGAGCCACCGTAAAGGTTCGGGCCGCAGACTCCGCACCATCGCCATACAACGCCAGTGCGGTGAGGCTGTAACCTTTGATAGTCAAACCAGTGACGACCTGGCTCCAGTCACCCGAGGCATTGGCGGTCGGTTCGCCCAACGGAGTACTGCCATCGCGCAGACGGACTTTCCGATTCGGACTGGCCTTGCCGGTGACGGTGACAGAGTGATCGAACGTGGTGCCGCCATGGGCAACAGTGCCTTTGGAATCGGTGACATTGGCTATGGTCGGCGCAACGGATTGAGCCACCGTAAAGGTTCGGGCCGCAGACTCCGCACCATCGCCATACAACGCCAATGCCGTGAGGCTGTAACCTTTGACAGTCAAACCAGTGACGACCTGGCTCCAGTCACCCGAGGCATTGGCGGTCGGTTCGCCCAACGGAGTACTGCCATCGCGCAGACGGACTTTCCGATTCGGACTGGCCTTGCCGGTGACGGTGACAGAGTGATCGAACGTGGTGCCGCCATGGGCAACAGTGCCTTTGGAATCGGTGACATTGGCAATGGTCGGCGCAACGGCTTGCGCAACTGAAAACCCGCGAGGTTTGCTCGCCACGGGATCTGAGTCGTACAGTGCCGAGGCGATGATCTGGTAGCTCTTCACCGCCAATCCGGATAGCATTTTGCTCCAGATCCCACTGTCGGTAACGTCGGCCGTCCCGAGTGGCGTCGTCCCGTCAAATAATGCAACGTTTTCTCCCCGGGTCGCAGTGCCCTTGACGGTCACCTGCTTGTCGAAAGTCGTACCGCCCTCCGGAACCTGTCCCTGTGAGTCGCTCACTTCGGTAATCGTTGGAGTGACGTAGTCGTAACGCGTTCTAACGGTCAATTCCAATACCGGAAAAACAATCGCTGCCGATTCCACCGTCCCGCCATCGAAGGCAACCTTGCAGATCACCTTCGCCGACGTGGCATGTCCCAATTTCACCACTTCGCTTCTGAGTAACCCTGCATTGAGCCCGTTGCCGACCTGCGCATCAGACATTTCAACGCCGTCGAGCAAGATCACTCGGTGGCCTGCGCCGGTGCTTGTTTGCCCCTCGAGTGCCAGCCACACGCGTTGTTTGAGCGCAATTAACGGCCAGACAGGCACGCGCGTCGTCGCATCGCCAGTAAACGTCGTCAAGTCGAGGACATTGCCCGTTGCCTGTACGACGAGGGGGCGGGGCAGTTCGGTTTCGGGGTTTTGAAATCCCGAGACCAACAGATCCAGAGTTTGCGAAGGGGTTGGCCGTGAATGACGCTTCACTTCGTATTCAACCTCGACGCGCTTGGAGAGGTTGGCAGCGACCACGGTCGGAGGCAGGTGAAACGCGACGCTACCACTGGCGTCGCCTGGCAGTTCCAGGTCGTCGGAAGTTCCCGCGCCCGGCGTGCCAAGCCATTTCAGCCGGATGATGTCTTGATCAGGCTTCATGTCGGGATAGCTGACGTTGATGTCGACACCCTTCAATGCATCCATCGGGTTCAGTGTGCCGTCAGCGGCTTGAATAACGGTCGGTGCAGGCAAAACGCCGACCTGTTCGCCGATGAGCAGGTCGAGCCCCGCCGAATATTCAAACTGGTTTGTGGCTGCTCGCAGCAACGAATAGCGCACCTTGATCGATTGCCCGGTATTGGCGTGAACGTACCGGGCATCCAGTCGAAATCTCACGGGTTTGCCGATGATCAGGCTGGTAATCGGAACCCAGTCGGAAGTACTGGCACCGGGGCCAGTCCAATAGTAGGTGAGGATGTCATCCTTGTGCGTTCCGGGGAAATTCACCAGTACGGTGACGTTGTCGCTGACGTTGTCAGGGTCGAGCACACCGTTGGTTGCCTCCGGAACTTGGGGCGCCGGCAGTGTCGCGTGAATAACCTGAACCTTGGCCAGCAGCCTATCGGACTCGCTTACGCCATACAGCGTCACGTTGTCATTGCTCACGCGATAGGACAAATCCAGGCTGCCGCCATCAAGCACTTTGATGTGTTGGTTCTTGATCTGAAAAGTAATGAGCTTCGCTTCAGCTTCATTGCGAGTGACCGTGTGTTGTTCTTCATGCGGATAAGGCACGCCGTCCGCTTGAGTGCCCAGCCAGATCAAATTGATCAAGTCGCCGTTGGCCATGCCCGGATAGCGGACATCCACAGTCGCCAGCGGGGTATCCGGTTCGAGCGTATCGCCGATCAGCTCGCGGATCGTCGGCTCGGGTAGCATCACCACCGCTCCCACCACATCGGCGAACGTGCGCTTGGACGACAACGGCGGGCCACCACTGTTTTTGCGCAGCACATAAGAAGCATCGGCGCGGCCCATGGCAATGGCGCGGACATCCTCGTAGGGCACGTTTATTTCCACAATGCCCGGAACAGATTCGATCGTGCGCGACTCGCTGTGAATCAGCGGCTGGCCGCTAAACGGCGTGCCGATCCACGTCATGGTCAGCGTATCGCCCCGCGCGAAATCCGTACCCTCTACACGCACCTGAACCGTGACCGGCTGCTTGTTCAGATCCTTGACGGTAATGATCCCGTTGATGGCTTCTTTGATGGTCGGCGCGTCCAGCCGCCAGGCACCGGCGTCCACGTCGATGTGGGTGCGCTTGGAATGGCGCACCGCCCAGTTCCAGGTTTCATCGTAAAGGTCGTATTTGATCTCCAGCTTCTTGCCATCGCCGCCCTCCAGAATCGCCTCCTGATCAACCACGATGACGATCGGTTGCAGCCGGTCGACATGCGCCTGCGTGACCCGATAAGGCGTCATCGCGACACTGCCCCAACGCAGCAAAATCGAGTCGCGCAGGGTCATGTCCGGGTAGAACGGAATCGTCACCGGCACACCTTTTTCCGCCCATGCGGCATCGATGACACCTTGGTCGACCAGATCAGGGGGCAGTTGCACAATCTTCAATTCCGAGTGGCCATCCGGCAGATGCGGTTCCCGGTCGCGCCCGCCCGGTCGAAAGAGTTTGACCAGCAATCGCAAGGGCACGGAAGGCTCGTCTGGCGCCGTTGCACCGGCGCGAGTCAGTTGGTAATAACACTGCTCGACCCAACCTGAGGCCAGATCATCGACGGGCAGGAAAAAGTACATCGGCTTATCGACGTCGCCGGGCTCGACGGTCTTGCGGAAAATCACTTTGGTTTCCCAATAGATGTCATGGCTGTCGCCAGCGCGCATGCCCAGATACGGATTAATCAAGCAGAGCAAGCCTTCGGCATGGTCACTGACGACGGCAATATTGATCCCGCCATCGCCCTCGACAATTGGCTGCACCATGCCCGCGATCAGTAACGGGCGGAGAGCAAACGGCGCGTTTTGGTCATCGCATGGCGGGAACAGAAAGGGCGAGTGGCTGGGCATGGCGAGCTTCCTTGCTGTGGGATGGGGGCGACCGTTGGCAGACGCGCCGGGTCTTGTGATTGAGCATTACGGGAAGCAAGTTGGCTACTGTCAGATCTGACAGGGGCGGGGTGGTTTGAGACGAACGGTCGGTGAGTTGGCGACGAAGTCTGTCGGACGGTTCGCTAATTGGCATAGGCAATGAGCGCCGTTTAATGTGCGCGTTTAAAAGACACCGGGTGTTACGTCCTGAAGCCCACAAAACGTTGCGCCATTGCCTACGCGTAAGACAGAATCCGCCGGCTTGTGCACCTGGGGGCGGGTCGGTAACTTGGATCGGGTCACTGATTTCCAGTGATCGGGTTTAGCAGCCCGATAGGTAACAACGGTTGCATGAGCGATATTCAGTCAGGCGTTTTTTCGCCTGCACTAAATGGTGGCTGTGCGCATGGCGTCTTCGGACGCGCCGGTTTTGTTACTTATCCGGTCTGCTAACTTGCGTACAGCTGCCACCCAAACGTTTAGCAGCGGGATGGTTGCGGCCTCTATTGAGAAAGTAACTATGTTCAAAGTAACGCCAAACCCACCGGCCACCGATCCGGCATCGCCCTACGAATCCCCCGAATCAAAGAAATTCCACGAAGCCGCCGAGCGCGCCCTCGACCACTATCTCGGCCCACCCACCGCCGAAATCATGGCTGCACCGTATGTGTCCAACCGTTTGTTCATGGTCAACCCGGCCAGCGCGAACGAACCTCTATTAGCCGACGCCAGTGAGAGCCTCGGTTCGGCTTGCGTGATGATCAACGATCTGGCGGGGATGTTGGAAGGCACTCATCGCAGGACGCTGTTGGGGATTGCGCAGGTTGTGATGTTGGGGGAACTGGCGGTGAATCAGGTGTTGGATAATTTGGTTCCGGTTAATTGACTCTGCGTATTGACTAGCTCGTTAGTCTGGTGTTGATAGGGGCAGATTATTTCAGAAAATAACTCTGCCCTTTTTTAGCCCCGTTTTCATTACTTTATACTTCTGTCTAAATCTTAAAAGAGTAATAATTTCTAAGCTTTGTTTGCACTCCGTGGTCGTAATTAGTAGAGAAGTATTAAGTTGTCAATGTCCATGATTGAGTCGTGGCCAACGTTTAATCCAAAGTGTAAGAATCTTCGCTTATTTTGAGTGCGAAAAACAATCTGCTTGCATTCGTGATGCTTAATATCAAGATAAAAGGATTCCATGCCTGAATCAAAAGTAATATCAAGTCTTGCCTTGGTGAGCTGGTTCGCAGCTTTATAAAAAAAAGCTCCAAAGCTGAGTCCGTAGGGCTGCGCAGGCAGATTTTTTGGAGTCCATCGATTCGTCGCGCCTTCAATTGCGATTATTACTCCTGATAAATAGGGGGCCGATGTCGGGTTTGCAAGATCTACCCAAATTTGACCTGCTTGGATACTTAAATGTTGTAGCTCAATATTTTTATGCATGCCGAGTGGCGTTATGCTCTCGAAAGTCTCAATAACCCCACGTTCAACTAGGAGGTTACGTATCGGCGAACTACTGCCATACCCGTAAAGCGCTTTCGCCGTAAAGTTGTGCGCGGCACTGGCTAAATCTTTTACCGTCAGAGTCCAGGCACCAGTCCATGGGTCTGCTGCTGCTTTGTCTATGTAAATATTGTCATCCAGTAGTTCGACCTTCTGCCCTTTGCTCGCCGTCCCAGTGATCGTCACGCTGGTATAAATGGTGGTTCCGCCATGAGGAATCTCGACACCCTTGCTGTCCTTGATCGAGGTAATGGTCGGCGTGACCATCGGCGTAACGATGATTTTCCATATCACCGACACCGGATTGCTGCCGTATTGCGCAACAGCGGTAAGGTTGCAGTCGCCCTGGGCCAGTCCGACCAAATCCCGATCCCATTTACCTTGAGCATCCGCTGTTGCGAAGCCGCCAGTGCTCACGCTGTTGTTGTAAATCAGGATGGTCTGATGGGGTGTTGCCGTGCCGCTGACCTTGACACTGGAATCAACGGTGAGACCGTTTTGAGGGATTGCGACGCCTTTGGAGTCGATCACCGAGCCGATCACCGGTTTCACATCCTCCACAGCCTTGACCCTGTAACGCTTCACCGGCGCGACAATCGCATCCGCCTCAACCTGGCTCGACGTCAACGCAGCCTTGAAATGGAGTTCCAGCTCCGTGCCATGTGCCAGATCCTTAAAATAGGTATAAGGCACCGGCTGATCATATTTACCCCCATTGATCCAAGTCTGATTAACCGCTGCCCCCGGCACTTTCCACACCACATGGTTATGCTCGCCACCCTGCGCGTTCTTTCCCTTGAGCGTTAACCAGACAGGTTGGCCCGCCTTGATAAACGCCCACACGCCCGCACGTACGGTGGCGCCCGCCGTAACTTTGCTCAAATCCAGTTCATCGCCATCAGCCTGCAAGATAGATAGCTTGTCCAGCTCCGCCGCTGGCAGCGGCGTCATCGTTACCGTCAACGGCAGCGACGGAATTTTGTTGCTGCCCAGCGTCACTTCGTACGTGAGCGTAAACGTTGTTGAACCATTGCCGATGTTCGCGGCAATGGCTTCCGGTTCAATCAGAAACTCGATGCTGCCGCTGCTTGAACCGGTTTTGGCCGGAATGCTCGGCGAACCGGCACCAGGTTTGCCGACCATAGTCAGTTGGATGGAATGGCCGTCGTTCATGCCCGCGTAAGCCACGATAACCTTTGCACCCGTTTGGGCATCGAGCGGTGCCAAAGTCACACTGGCACCGCTACCCGTAGCCTGTGGAAGTCGTGCGATCGGGAGTGGGTTTTCCAGCGCGTTGCCAACCCTGAACTCCAGCGCATTCGAATAACTCGTCCCACCCGCTGCACGCTTGATGAGGTACTTCGCTAATACCGTTCCGTTGTTGTTGCCGCTGATGAACTCAGCCTCAATCCTGAACGCAACCGGTTTGCCCTCAGTCAAAGACGACAGCGTGATCCCGTCCGTTTTCGTGCCGGTTTTCGAACCGATCCATTCGTAAATCACCTCATCACCCTTGGCCGTGTTGAGGTAGTTCACCGTCAACGTTGTACCAGCGGTGTCGCCGGGTAATGCGCCGTCGATCACGCCGGCCACTACGGGTTCGGGCAGTTCCAGGCGTGGCTCGCCGACCTGCAGAATATCGGCATGAATGGATTCGCGGATGGCATGGGTGGCGTTGACATGGTTCATCGCGCCGAGCGCGGCGTCCTCGATCAGCAACTGATAGTAGAGCTCCAGTTTGCCGCCGTTGATCGGCGTCAAATGCGCGCCGTCGATGGGGATCAGCAGCGGTTTGCCAGCACTGATGTCGCCCGCAGTGAGCGGGTACAGTGGCAGTTCCGGAAGGTATGGGGTGAGTTCCGGGCGGGTGCCGAGCCAGAACAGTTTGATCGCCTGGCCCTTGTCAAATGAGGTGTCGAACGGAATCTCGATGCGCACCTGTTTCAACGTCGGGTCGAGCGCGCCACTCACGGCGTCCAGTGCTTTGGGGGCGGCCAGGCGTTTGATCGCACCGATGGCGCTGATGAACTGTGATTTGGAAGGCATGTCGGGCGCGCCGCTGGCCTTCTTCAGGCGATAGGACAAGGCGATCTGGGACTTGGCCATCTGCCGCAGCACGGCGTTGGCGATGGGGATTTCGGCGGTGGTGGGCACGCTGGTCAGCGGCTCGCCGGTGAACTCGACATCGATCGGCAGGCCCTCCACGGGCGTGCCCTTGACCCGGATGATCGGGGTGTCACCGGGCTGGAACGATCCGCCAGTCGTGACCCAGACCTGCGCCGTGCCTGGGGCATCGCCCAGTTGGTCGATGTCGAGCACGTTGCTCTGCGCTTCCTTGAGAATCGGCGCTTCCAGCCTGCTCGCATCGATCGCGACCACCACCCGTTGTGCCGCGCTCCAGTCCTCGGAGCGATTGTCGACCTTGTCGTAGACCTCGAAGGCCACGGACAAACCCACCCCGTCAGAATCCCCGGCCTCACGAATGACCGCTTCGCTGACGTGCACCACCAGCGGCACTTTGCCGTCCGCCTGCTCCTGAGACAGGGGCGCGCTGAGCACAAACACACCGCCCCAACTCACTTGAATCACATCACCGGCGGCAATGTCTGGATACGACTCGATGGCGACCGGAACACCGGCGGCCACGTTTTCCTTATCAATGCCGCCGTCGAGGATGTCCTGCGGCAAGCGCATGATCAGCTTGGAGTGGCCGGGATCGTTGTTGTCGTCATGACCACCGGGGCGGGTGAGTTTGACCAGCACCTGCATGTCCTCGGACGGCTCCCAGGCCTGGCCGAGGCGCTTGACGCTATAGGATGCGACGGCCCGGCCTTCCGGGATGCGCGCCGAAGGCACGAACATTTGCAGCGTCGTGTTGACGTCCGCCGGGCCAACGGTTTTCTGCAGGACTTCCACATCCTTGTTCCAGAACACCTTGATCTGATCCCCAATTTCCATTGGTGTCCACGGCCCGGCGCGGCAGAGCAGGCCTTGACGCGGGAAATTACCCAACGCCGCCGCAATATTGATGCCCCAGACCTTTGGCGACTCCGACACCGGCCCGGTTTTGCCGGGGATATCGAGTTGGTCGAGGATCAATGTGTCGGCGTCGGGAAGGTTGGGGGTAAGCATGGAAGGCTCCGTTGAGCGGTGAGGCAACGGAGTGATTTATGGCTGGAAACGGGTTAGGCGTCACCTGTCAGATCTGACAGGGTAGGGTGGTTTCAAGACGAACGGTCAGCGGGAAGCCTCAGCGCTTGGGAAGGGTCTTCTGTCGCAAAATATAAACCGTCACCAACACCGCACTGGTCAACATAAACCCCCGCGCCCACGGCATTGGCACCAGATAACACGAGAACAGAATGCTGGCCCACATCAGCCCGATCGCGTAGACCTTGCCCTTGAGCGGAATGCCGTTGCCATCCAGATAGTCACGAATCCATGGCCCGAGCCGAGGATGCTCGACCAGCCAGCGATAGAAACGCGGCGAACTGCGGGCGAAGCACGCGGCGGCCAGCAGCAGGAAAGGTGTGGTGGGGAGAACAGGCAGGAAAATACCGATCACCCCCAATGCCACGCTGAGCCAGCCGATGGCCAGCAGGATGTAGCGCAGCATCAGGGAGCGGTTGCCTATGGGGTTGTCCATAGGCCGGATCTTAGTGGTGACGTGGCTTGAGGATCGCCGGTTTTTCGTCTGGCGCCTGGCACAGCAGGTACAGCGCGGTCAGGGCTTCCGGGATCTGCACGATCATGTCGTCCATCAGGTTGGCGTCTTTGGCGATGTCTTCGAACTCAGGCTGTTCGTCGAACAGGCCCGAACCGACCATGATCGGCAGAAGCATTTCGCTGACTTCTTCTTCAGCGGTTTCGAACCAGGCCGCTTCGCGCAGGAACACGCCTTCCATGAAACCGATGCACCAGCCGCGCAGTTCGGAATCGTCCGGATCTTCACCCAGATCCAGTTCGCATGGCAGCTCGAATTCTTCATCCGACGCCAGTTGACGGGCGATGTGCGCCTTGAGGCCGATCAGCGTGGCTTCGATTTCTTCGCGCTGGGCTTCACCGCTGTAGTGCGGCTCTTCGGCGAACAGTGCGTCGATCCACTCGCGATCCGGCACAACGTCCGAGCAGATCGAGAGGGCGGTCAGGTAGCCGTGAGCGGCCACGTAATCCAGCGCCTCGTCGTGCAGCTCGTCGGCGTCGAGGAAGACTTGCAGGCGGGTTAGTTGCTCAGCGAAGGACATTACGGGGCTACCTTGGGGGAATAAACAATGCGGGAATTCTAGGCCTTCTTGCGCGCTCAAGCCAGCCGCACGGCAGATTTGCCGGGCAGAACAACCTAATCCCCTGTAGGAGCTGCCGAAGGCTGCGATCTTTTGATTTTGATTCTCCATGCCAACCCGGCAGAACGGTCTACGCTTGAAAACGCCATGACCGA